>JAUYPV010000169.1 GCA_030697555.1 Hyphomonadaceae bacterium | reverse complement strand
CCACCGTCTCGCTGACTACGTCAGCGATCCACCTCCCCCACCGCTTCGCGCTGGGGGAGGAAATCGGGACAACGAATTCTGACTGGAGTGGTCGCGGGAATTTCCTCACCCGACCGAAGGGCGGGGGAGGTGGATGCGTGCGAAGCACGCAGACGGTGGGGGCAGCCGCCGATCGCGCAAAGAAAAAGGCCGGAGCATTGCTGCTCCGGCCTGGTTCTTGTCGCGTGGCGGTCGACTAGAGGTCGATGTCCGTGTCGCGGAGTTGGCGGGCGGTGGCGCGGGAGATGTTGCCCGCCGCGAGTTCTTTTGCGTCGAGGCCGCCGTCCTTGTTGACGTCGAGGTCGGCGAAGCGGGCTTTCATGCCAGCCATTGCGCCGGTGAGCTCGGTGACCTGCACCAGGTCGTCCGCGTTGTCGTCCAGCGCGCCGATGGTGCGAGATTCCATCAGCTTGGTCTGGAGGTCGTTGCGGAGGTTCGTGCGGGTCTCGTCAGCCCAGCGATAGTTGACGCGGAAGTACATCATCTCTTCCCAGGACTGCTCGCCCCAGGTGACGTTGATCTTCGCATCCGGGTTCGCCGGGTTGTGGGTCGAGTTGTCGTAGACCCACTTGGCGATCAGCTTGGTGCCGGCCTTCACGAGGATCGGCTCAACTGGATCGTAATCGCGCTGCCAGTTGAAGTCGTATTTCGGCAGCGAGATCAGCATCTTCTCCTTGCCGTCCGGGGTCTTCTGCTTCAGCTCGACGTGCCAGCCGCGATAGTGGGCGTGCGGGTAGAGCGTGTAGAGGTAAGCGTCAGCGGGGAATTCGAGATACGCGATCTCCTGGTGGCGAGCTTCGCCTGCGGGGATCTTCAGCGAGAAGTCCGAGATGACCGTCGAGCGCTTGATGTACTCGGGCGGCGACTTCAGCGTGTAGTAGCCGATCTCGGTGGCGTCGTGCGCGGCCTTGCCGGTCGTCGTGTAGTGCATCGAGTAGTTCAGCCTACCGCCGGCAGGAACCGGAGCGCCGGTGTTGTCGGCGATGATCTGCGGTTCGGCGCCCGGCGTGTAGGAGCCGACCGAGCCGCCCGGAATTTTCGGAGCAGGCTTCGAACGGTCCGGCGAGTGGTTCGACGTGACGTGGTGGAGGACGGTGCGGTCGCCCGGCTTGATGGCGATCGCTTTCAGCCAGGTGTCTTCCTTGAACGGGTTATCGACGCGCATCGACTGGTATTCGACCGTGCCGGACGACGGGACATCGAACGAGGGCAGCTTGACGATGACGTCGGGCTTGCCGAGTTCGGTAGGCCATTCCGGAGCTTCGCTGGCCTGCGTCTTCAGGATGTCTTCGCCCGAACCACGCGGGGCACCGGCTTCGAGCCAGTGGATCAGCGTCTTGTTCTGTTCGGCCGAGAGGGCGTGGTTGTTCTTGAAGTTGCCGATATGCGGATCGGCGAAGTAGGGCGGCATCCGCTCGGACATCACCGACTCGAGCATCATCGGCGCGAAGCCCTTCACCACTTCATACGAGTCCATCGCGAAGGGGGCGATGCCGCCCTTCTGGTGGCAGGTGACGCACTTGTTCTGGAGGATCGGCGCGACTTCCTTGGAGTAGGAAATGTTGGCGTGCTGGGCGGTCTTGCCGCGCTCGGGGAACGAGACGGCCTTGCCGATCTTCACGTCGACGCGCGGGTTGCCGACTTGGCTGCCGCCGAGGACGGCGTCGATCGCTTTGGCGGTGTAGGCATCGGCGATTTTCGCTTTCGCGTTGGGCGTGCCCTTGGCGAAGCGGTCATCGAGCGGGCCGTGATAGGCGACCTTGAAACCGGCTTTCGGGTCGAGGACGAAGATCTCGCCTTCGCGCGAGATGTTGAGCTGCTCGCCGACGAGCTGGAGCTCGTCCATCAGAACCGGGATGGTGAAGCCCTGCTTCTTGGCCTCGGCCGCGGCTGCATCGCGCGAGTCCGAGAGGTTCGAGTTGATCATGTAGAAGAGGACGCCCTTGTCCTTATAGGCGGCCTGGAGCTTCGAGAGTTCCGAAGCGGCGTCGCGCGACAGCTTGGAGCCGTTCGTCTGCGACATCAGCACGATCGCCGGAGCGTATTTGAAGTAGAACAGCTCGTGAGCGAGGCGGGTGTGATCCGTCAGCTGGAAGTTGCCGACCTTCTCGGGCACGGCCGAGACGGTGGGAGCGGCCACGACCGCGGTCGTTCCAACGAAGGCGGCTATCACGGCCGCCACGGCGGTCGTCCTCAGAACAGACTTCATTCCAGCTCTCCCATACCGGCTGTTTTATCGGCGTAATTCTGATTTCGAATATTCATGTGAAGGCGAAAAACGTCAACGGCGGCAGGGTTTTTGCGGCATCTGAATCGTCTGACGCGCAGTCACAATCGCGTTGGACGGGAGACTGACACCGTCACGGCTGACCGGTTTTATCGACAGTCGGCATGGCGCCGCAACGTCAAGCTCGCGCGGGCGGAAGGCTGGGCTGAAAAGCAAACGGCCCGGACTTTGGGTCCGGGCCGCCTGATTCTTGCCGTCTATGTTGGTCCGATCAGGTCCAGCGCAGCTCGGTATTGACGACCGGCAGGGTGCGAATGCGTTTGCCGGTGGCCGCGAACATGGCGTTCGCGACCGCGGGCAGCACCGGCGGGAGCGCCGGTTCGCCGAGGCCGGTCGGCGAGTTGTCAGTGATGTTGAAGTGGGTGTCGATCTGCGGGGCCTCGTTCATGCGCAGGAGCGGCATGTCGAAGAAGTTGGTCTGCTCCGTCTTGCCGTTCTTGAACGTGATCTTCTGGTGCATCTCGGAGACGCCGTCGACGATCGAGCCCTGGACCTGGTTGACGGCGTTGGTCGGGTTGATGATTTGCGACCCGACATCGCCGACGTTCCAGACCTTGAGGACGCGCCAGTTGCCGTTCTGCTCGACCTTCACCTTCGCGACCTGGGCGAAATAGCCCTGGTGTGAGTAGTAGAAGGCGCAGCCCATGCCCGTGCCTTTCGGCAGCGAGGCGCGGTTGGCCCAGCCGGAGCGCTCGCCCACGATGCGCATGACGTCAGCCATGCGTTTCGGGTTGAAGCCACGGCCGCCCTGCGGTTGCGGTGCAGTCGGGCTGTTGAGCAGGTCGATGCGGAACTGCAGCGGATCCTTGCCGCCGGCGAGGGCAACCTCGTCGAGGAAGGACTGGTAGGCGAAGCACACCGCGTTGGAGCGCGGAGCGCGCAGCGGACCCGTCGGCATGCCAAACGCGATCAGCGACTGGCCATAGACGATGTTCGGCGCAAAGCCGTGCGGGAACTCCGTCGGCGCCATGTCGGCGCTTGGGGCCGGACGGCCGTTGCCGCCCGTGAAGCTGACGAAGTGGTTCGTCATGCCTACCATGGCGCCCTTCGCATCGACGCCGGCGCGGAAGCTGTGCCAGCCGCCGGGGCGGTACGGGTCGTGCTGCACGTCGTCTTCGCGGGTCCAGAGCAGCTTCACCGGGATGTTGCCGGCCTGCTTGGAGATCGCGACCGCTTCGACGATGAAGTCGCTGGAGAGACGCCGGCCGAAGCCGCCGCCGCCGCGGACCATGTGAAGCGTGACCTTGTCGCGCGGAACGCCGACAGCAGCCTGGATCATCGGGAAGGACGAGCCGGGATTCTGCGTCGGAGACCAGATCTCGATCGTGCCGTCTGCCTTCACGTGAGCCGTGGTGTTCTGCGGCTCGAGCGGGGCGTGGACGAGGAACGGATATTCGTAGAACGCCTCGACCTTCTTGGCGGCGCCGTCGATTGCCTTGTTGGCGTCGGTCCAGGCCGCTTCCGTCACGGGCGTGCCGCCCTGCGGAGCGAGGTAGGACTGCGGCTTGCCTTTGACGAGAGTGGTCGCCTGCGTGCGGAAGCCGTCCGTGCTCATGGAGGCGGTGGCGCCTTCATCCCACTGCACTTTGAGTTTGTTCCTGGCGGCTTCCTTCACCGTCCACCAGTCGTCGCCGACGATGGCGACGCCATCCATCAGGCCCATCAGGTCCGTGCCGACCTGCTTCACGACGAAGCAGTCGGTGACGCCGGGAAGGGCCTGGATCTCGTCGATGTTGGCCGAGACGACCTTGCCGGCGAAGACGGGGCACTTGGTGAAGTGCGCGTACTTCATGCCCGGGACGGAGATGTCGATGCCGAAGATCGGCTCGCCGCGCGCGATGCGGGGCGTATCCCAGTTCTTCACCGACTTGCCGATGATGCGGTAGTCCTTCGCATCCTTAAGCTTGAGCGCGTCGATGATCTCCTTGGCGGGGGCGGGGATCGCGGCAGCGTCCTTCGCCAGGTCGCCGTAGGAGATGGTGCGGTTCGAGGCGGCGTGTTTCACGACGCTCGGGCCGGTGGTGAGTTCGGCAGCCGGGACGCCCCATTTGGCGGCGGCGGCCTGGATCAGCATGTAGCGCGCCGTGGCGCCGACCTGACGGTGCGGCGTCCAGTGGTTCGGCGTGGCGAACGAGCCGCCGGCGATTTGAGATCCGTAGCGGGTCTGGTCGGCGTCGGCCTGTTCGACCGTGACTTTCGTCCAGTCGGCGTCGAGTTCTTCGGCGATCAGCATCGGAAGCATCGTCTTGATGCCCTGACCGACTTCCGGGTTCTTCGCCATGATGCGGATCGTGTTGTCCGGCGAGATCGCGACGAAGACGTTGATGTCGACGACGGGCTCCGGCGCCTTCGCCGGCGTCGCGGCGACGGCAGGTGCGCCGTCCGAGGTGTCCGGCGTCATGCAGCCGGCGAGCATCAGCCCGCCGCCGGCAGCGGCCGAGGCCATGAGGAAGAAGCGGCGTGAGGTGTTCACGGGCTTGCTGTTATCAGGTGTGTCGAGCGCCATGGATCAGACCTCCCGCGTGTCTTTTACGTCGACGCCGGCGGCTGTCTTGATCGCCTCGCGGATGCGGACATAGGTGCCGCACCGGCAGGCGTTTCCGGACATCGCATCGTCGATCTGCTTGTCATTCGGCTTGGCCGTGGTGTTGAGCAGCGCCGTGGCGGCCATGATCTGGCCGGCCTGGCAGTAGCCGCACTGCATCACGTCCACATCGACCCAGGCTTTCTGGACCGCCTGGCCTATCCTGCTGGCGGCGACGCCTTCGATCGTCGTGACCTGCTGGGCGCCGACCGAAGAGATCGGCGTCATGCAGGCGCGGGCGACCTTGCCATCGAGGTGCACGGTGCAAGCGCCGCACGAGGCGACGCCGCAGCCGAACTTGGTGCCCTTGAGATCGATCTTGTCCCGCAGCACCCAGAGCAACGGCATGGCGCCGTCGACATCCACGGTGTGGGTCTTTCCATTCACGTTGAGAGTGTAATTCGCCATTTTTCGAGCTCCGCGGGCGTGCTCCGGGAAAGCGTCCCGGCTCCTCCGCCCATTTTCCTAAACCCGCGACGCACTTTCCCCATGAAGGGGGACGCCTTGCGGGAATCCATAACGCGGGTGTTGGTGAACGCCAATGACGGCGCGCAAAATCGCGCACGGAATCTCAGCTCCGGCGCTACACGCTTGCGCGATTGGGCAACAACGAGGGCTGCCGAGGCGAATTGTTGCGAACGGTTCGCAGAACTGTTCGTCGTGGGCGATGTTAGGCGTTATAGTTCTATAAGTATAGCGTGTCGTTGCGAAGCGGTGTCGTCATCGGGCGACGTCTCAGTCAACCGAGCGCGCAACGATCAGTCGAAGCGGGCCAGTACCCAAAAAGTAACTCAGTACCTTCCGCGTAACTTGTTGCATCTGCAACAAGCATCCCTATGTGCGGTGGGGACCGGATGCAGCGGATGCGTGCGGCGTTCAACCGAGGGAAAAATCATGACGAGATCGCTGCTTGCCGGAGCCAGCCTCGCGCTGCTCGTTTCAATCGGCGCGTGCTCGCCCGCGAAACCGCTGATGGAAAGCGTCGCTGTGGCGGAGCCTGCGGCCGCGCCTGCTGCGCCAACGCCGATCAGCATTGCGGCGCCGTCCGGCGACTACGTCTCGGACGTCAACCATTCCAGCATCACCTTCAAGCTGCAGCATCTCGGGCTGTCTCACTACACGATGCGGTTCAGGACGTTCGACGCGACGGTGTCGTTCGATCCGGCGAACATTCCGGCCTCGAAGGTCGTAGCGAAAGTGAAGCCGACGGACATCCTGGTCGGCTTTCCGGGCGACTATGTGAGGAACCATCCGGGTACGCGATTCACATCGTGGGAAGGCGATCTCGCCAACAGCTCCAATTTTCTGAACACCGAGAGGTTTCCTGAAATCAGCTTCGCCTCGACCGCCGTTGAGGTCACCGGCGAGCGCACGGCGAAGGTGACTGGCGATCTGACGCTGCTCGGAGTGACCAAGCTGATCTCGCTGGACGTCACTTTCTCCGGCGAAACGGACGCACATCCGTTCGCCAAGGTCCCGGCGATCGGGCTGTCGGCGACGGGATCGTTCAAGCGCTCAGATTTCGGCCTCACGTACCTGTCGCAGGGCGGCATGGTCGGCGACGTGGTGGAAATGAGTATCGAAGGCGACTTCATCGAGAAAGTCGCGGCGCCGTCCTAGTGTCGGCTTTCCTCGGGGTGGACGGTTAGCGCACGGCCACTTGCGAGCGGACCGGCAGGGCGCGCGAAGCAAGATGCGTTTCATAGTCGTGGAGTTCGGCCTCCGCGATGTCGACATTGGTGCGCAGGGCGGGGATTGAGCGTTCGATACGCTCGCCTTCTTCGGTCAGCCGGGTCAGCTCGACGACCTGGGCAGCGCGCTCGGCGACGGTCAGATCCGGCCGGATGATGGCGGTTGCAGTCTGAGTGATCGCGTATCGGGTAGCGCCGAGATCGTCGTTCGCCTGGCGGAGTGCGTAGCTGGCGCTGCTGGCGCGCTCGCGCAGCATGTACAGCCGCGCGCCGAGGCGGTGCTGTTCGAGGAAGGATGCTTCGTCGTGACGGCCGCAGACGCCGTTGTAGGAATAGCCACTCTCGCCGGTCGAGAAGCCGTTCGCCGGCGTGCAGTATTCGGCAAGACCCGCGTCGCGGCCTGCGAGGTAGGCGTCCATGTCGGGCGTGACGCCAGCTTTTGCGCAGGCCTGGCGGCGCGAGGAGATCACCGAGGCGGTATGGCCATTGGCGCCGTCTTCATAGCCGATGGCGCGCCAGTCGGCGTAAACGCATTCGCTCTTCGACATGCTGGCGCAGCCGGCAAGCGAAAGGCACGAGCATGCAAGAAGCACGAAGCGCATAGGCCGACTCCCGGTTTCGCTTTCGTGCGGTCTGCCCGATCTCGGTTAAGGCCGCGGCTGTTCGCCACGCGGGATTTTCGCCGCGCCGTAAACCTGTCGCTAGGCATTGCCGGGTGGGCAAGGCGGGTTGGCTATCTTCGCTTGAAGATCAGCGAAAACGCGGTCCGCTGAGCCAGGCGACGAGACTGTAGCGGACGCCCCTGGTCACCGGCGCCACACGGTGGCGGATAAAACTGGGGAAGGCGATGGCAAGCCCGCGCTCTCGGCCGGCGCTTTTTGGCCCCAGCCCGACGTCGAATTCGAGATCGCCGCCTTCATAGGCGTCCGGCTTGCTGAGCTGGACGGAGAGGCTGAGCTTGCGCGCCTGAAAGCCGGGGCCGAAATCGATGTGCCAGTCATAACCGCCTTCGCGCGTGGCGTCATAGCGCGCGATCTGCATCTGGCTGTCAAAGCCGGTAAGTTCGAAGCCGAAAAAGCGGCTGTTGAAAGCCTGGGCGATATTCCAGATGTGGTCGTAGAGCCCTTCATACTCCCCCGAACGCGGGACCCAGGCGACGTTGGAGCGGCGGAACTTGGGAGCGACCGCGCCTCCGGCAACCATGCCTTCGGCACCCGTTGCGTTGCAGTGGGCGATGAGCGCGTTGATGCCACTTTCGTCCAGCACATCATCCGCGAACGCAAAGTTCGGAAAATCGGGGGGCTGGCCCGCCGTCATCAACGCCCCTTGAACACCGGCGCGCGTTTTTCGACGAAGGCCTTGGCGGCTTCGGCGTGGTCGGCGGTCTGGGCCGAGCGGGAATGGTTGAGCGCTTCCGTGTCCATGGAGAGGACGAGGTCGCCGCGCTCGGCGGTGTTGAGGTTCTTCTTCATCAGGCCGAGCGTGACGCGCGGGCCATTGGCGAAGCGCTTGGCAAGGACCATTGCTTCATCCTGCAGCTCCTTGGGATCGACGGCGCGGTTGACGATGCCGAGACGCTCGGCTTCCTCGGCCAGGATGACATCGGAGAGGAGATAGAGCTCCTTCGCCTTTGCGATGCCGACGAGCTGGGTGAGGAAATAAGTCCCGCCGAAGTCTCCCGAGAGACCGACCTTGGCGAAGGCCGTGGTGATCTTCGCGCCGCGAGCAGCGATGCGGAAGTCGCAGGCGAGGGCGATGGAGAGGCCGGCGCCGGCTGCGGCGCCCGGGATGGCGGCTATGGTGATCTTCGGCATGTCGTGCAGCCAGCGCGAGACTTCCATGCGGCGGCGCAGGTCGTAGGAGGCTTCCTCTGGCGTGCGGCCATGATTGGCGCCGCCTTCGGTTGCGGCGAAACCCTTGACGTCGCCGCCCGCGCAGAAGGCGCCGCCGGCGCCGGTGACGATGATGGCGCCGATGGAGGGATCGGCGGCAAGACGCGGCAGGGCCTCCAGCATGCCATCGAGCATCGCCGTCGACAGGGCGTTGCGTGCTTCGGGGCGGTTCATGGTGAGGATGGCGACGCCATCGGACTTGGTTTCCAGAAGGTCGGCCATGACGTTCTCCTGCAGTTTCTTGTGGTTCAGGGATAGAACCGGGACCAATCGATGTCCATTGGAGGAAATCGCGAAGACGCGATGCGGTCGTGCTAGGCTACCGAAGAGTTGCTTGGGGGAGTGGCCATGCGGCGCCTGGTTGTGGGACTTGCGACTCTTCTCGGATGTCTCGGTTGCAGGGCGACCGAGCAGACTGACAACCTGCCGGGTGGCTATGTCGTCACGCGGCCAGCGACGAGTTGGTTCAAGGTCAACGGAGTCAGGGAGCGGTTCCAGCGCGTGCGGATCGTTGCGCCGGCCCGGGCGACGTCGTGCCAGCTGCTGCACCAGTCCGGCAGTCCGCAGCTTTCGGGCGCTCCGGATGCGACGGGGCAGGTGACGCTGAGTACGGACGAGAAGGCGCCGACGATGACTGTGCGCTGCGCGACGCCCGCCGGAGACGTCGAGCGCACGGTGAAGGCGGCGCACCTTTACAGGTCGTGGTTCAGGGGCGACTCCGTTGAGACGCCACAGTATCTCTATCCGCCGCTGGTGCATGTCGAGCGGCCCGACGTGAGCGCGGCTGCTGTGCGATGGGCGTCGATGAAGGACGAAATCTGCCAAGGCCCGTTCAGTGAAATGGACTCGCCGAGTCTTGTCTGCATCCGCCAGGTGTTCGATGCGCTCCAGGCGATCGATCTCGATACTGCCAAGTCGCAATGCACGCGCACGGCGCGGACAGAATGCCGGGAAGCATCGAACGTGCGCGGCGTCGCTTCGTGTTCGATCATTTGTGAATAGCGTGGGGGTTGCCGCATCGGCCGGGCCTGAGCAGATCCGGCGCGTGTTCGGCTATTCGCTCCGGATCGTCATTGGCGTGCTGGCGCTGTGGTTTGGCGTCTCGGCGCTGCTGAAGCGCAGCAAGCAGGCGTCAGCCACTGTCCCGCCAGCCGGGGCGCCGCCTTCGGGCGCCTGACGACGCCTCGATGGTCACGGCCTACGCTGCGGCCTTGCCACCCGGCGAGTTTCGCGCATTTTTGCGACATGCCGATGTTATCGACCGACCTTCTCGCTGACCAGCTGCGCAAAGCTTCGCGCATCGTGGTGTTCACGGGTGCGGGAATCTCGACCGAGTCCGGGATTCCGGATTTCCGGTCGCCGGGTGGCGTGTGGTCTAAGATGCGGCCGATCTACTTCCAGGAGTTCGTTGGCAACGAGGACAAGCGCCGCGAAGCGTGGACCCGGGTGTTCAGCGGCGCGGCAGGATGGGTCGGCAAGCAGCCGAATGCCGGACACCACGCGGTGGCGCGGCTGATCGCGAGCGGCAAGGCGTCGGCGGTCATCACGCAGAATGTCGACAACCTGCACCAGGCGTCCGGCGTGCTGGAGGACAGGGTGATCGAGCTGCACGGCAATGCCAGCTATGCGACCTGCCTATCATGCGGGCTGCGGCACGAGCTGGGAGAGCTGCGGCCGGTGTTCGTCGACCGTGGCGAGATTCCGGTGTGCCGGTCGTGCGGCGAGCTGGTGAAGACGGCGACGATCTCGTTCGGCCAGCAGATGCCCGACGGGCCGATGATCCGGGCGGAGGAAGAGACTCATGGCTGCGACCTCTTCCTGGTGTTGGGCTCGTCCCTGGTCGTGACGCCGGCAGCGCACTTTCCCGTGAAGGCAAAGCGGAATGGCGCGCGGCTGGTGATTCTCAACCGGGAGGAAACGCCGCTGGACGCCATCGCCGACCTGGTCCTCAACGAGGAGATCGGACCCACGCTGACAGCGGCGATGCGGGATCTGAACTAGGCGCAAGCCCCCGGGGGCCAAGGGCGTCCTGTAGCAAACTCTTTCAAAACAGCCCCGTTGTTTCAGCGACTCGAGCGGCCCTGCGACCGTCGGACGCTCGCTTACGGCAGATATTGCCCGACGGAACTGTTCCGCGTACCCGTTATTCGAATGCCGCACCTAAAGCGGCAACAGCTCCCCGGAGGCCCACTGTGAGACTTGCCCTTATTCTCGCCCTTGGAACCGCGCTCTCGGTCGGCGCCGTCGCCGTCGCGCAGCAGACGACGCAAGCCCCGCTTGGCGGCAACAAGCCAGTGAAGGCCGCAACGGCCCCGAAATACGATCCGACCAAGCCCTATCCGGCCTACACCGCCCCGCGCCTCAAGATCGGCCAGCCCGACCTGCAGGGCGTGTGGAGCAACGCGTCGCTGACGACGCAGGCGCGACCGGCCGCGGTGAAGGACAAGAAAGCCTACACCGAAGAAGAAGTCGCGAAGCTGGAAGCTGCCGTCGTCGAGGAAGTCGAGGAAGGCAACAAGCGCACCGACCCCAACGCGGGCGCGGAGATCAAGTCGGAAGCCAACATCCGTCCTGAGTTCGCCGCAGCCGGCGGCGCGGTCGGCGGCTACAACCGCGGCTGGCTCGACCCCGGCAACCACGTGATGCGCGTCAACGGCGAGCCGCGCACATCGCTCTATACGACGCCAACCGGCGCCGCGCCACCGCGCAAGACTGGCGCTGCGCCTGCCGCCGCACCTGCGCCAGCGGCTTCGGTCGCTCTGCTGGGCGCGAGCCCGGTCGCTCGCGGCGGATCTTTTGACAACATGGAATCGCGCGGCGCGGGCGAGCGCTGCATCGTCTCGTTCGGCCGTAATGGCGGGCCGCCGATGTTCGCCAACGGTTTCTACAACAACAACTACCAGATCGTGCAGTCGCCCAACTCCGTGGCGATCATCGTCGAGATGAACCACGACGCGCGCATCATCCGGCTCAACTCCAAGCACCGGAACGACGATGTGCGCCCGTACTTCGGAGACTCGATCGGCTGGTGGGAAGGCGACACGCTGGTTGTGGAAACCACCAACATTCCGCAGAGCCAGCAGTTCATGGGCTCGTGGAAAGATCTGAAGGTCACCGAGAAGTTCAAGCGCGTGGCCGATGACAGGCTCTACTACTCATTCACGATCGACGATCCGACACTGTGGGACGCACCATGGGGCGGCGAGTACGAATTCCATCCGCTGGAGCCGTCGCGCCTCTACGAATACGCCTGCCATGAAGGCAATTACGCACTGCACGGCATTCTCGCCGGCGCGCGCGTGCAGGAAGCCAGGGCGGCCGAGAAGGCTGCGGTTGATGCGAAAGCCAAGCCGGGCGCGAAGCCGGCCAAGGGCGGGCAGTAGTCAGCTCAACTGGACTTCAGAAACAGGAAGAGCCGGGCATCGCCTGGCTCTTCTTTTTTGTGCCGGGCGAAGATCGATCTGACGCGCTACCAGGCCAGTTCCTTGCCGTTCCACGCAAGGAATTTTCCGGTGCTCGCAAGATCGAGCTTGTCGATCAGCTTGAGGAGCTGGGCAGCGCTGTCTTCGGGCTTCAGCGTTGCGCCTTCGCCGCCCATTTCGGTCTTCACCCAGCCGGGGTGGACGATGAGGACAGGGATGCCTTGCGGCTTCAGTTCGGTTGCGAGGCCGCGCATCAGGCGGTTCACGGCCTGCTTGGAGACGCGGTAGGCGAGCGAGTCGGACGACGCGCCCTGGATGCCCATCTGCGAGGAGAGGGTGATGATCTTGCCCTTGGCGGCTTTCACGTTGGGCAGGAAGGCGTTGGCGACGCGCAGCGGCGCGATGGCGTTGACGCCGAGCGCTTCGGCGAGGCCGTCATAATCCATGTCGGTGGCCGACTGGCGGTCGGGGCCCGAGATGCCGGCATTGTTGACGAGCACGTCGATCGGTTCGGCTTCGAGCTTGCGGCGGGCGCGGCCGATGTCGGCGGCGTCGGCCACATCCATCTCGATCACTTCCACCCATTTCGGGTTGGCTTCGGCGAAGGCATCGAGTTCGGTGCGGTCTGAAGTGCGGCGGACGGCGGCGATCACGCGGTCGCGACGGTTGGTATAGGCCTTCACGAGCGCAAGGCCGATGCCGCGGTTTGCGCCGGTGATGAGTGCGACAGCCATGGCCAGCTACGACCGGTTCCCCGGCCCCCAGAAAATCAGCGTCAGTGATTAGCGTGTCGGAACCGGAACTTCCCCGCGATAGTCGTAGAACCCGCGACCGGCTTTCTTGCCGACCCATCCGGCCTCCACGTATTTCACGAGGAGCGGGCAGGGGCGGTATTTCGTGTCGGCGAGACCTTCGTGCAGAACCTGCATGATGGACAGGCAGGTGTCGAGGCCGATGAAGTCGGCAAGTTCGAGCGGACCCATCGGATGATTGGCGCCGAGCTTCATCGCCGTGTCGATCGATTCGACCGTGCCGACGCCTTCATAGAGCGTGTAGACCGCCTCGTTGATCATCGGCATCAGCACGCGGTTGACGATGAAGGCGGGGAAGTCCTCGGCGTTGGTGACGTGCTTGCCGAGGCGCTCGACGATGTGGACGGCTGCTTCATAAGTGCCCTGGTCGGTGGCGAGGCCGCGGATCACTTCCACCAGCCGCATAAGCGGGACCGGGTTCATGAAGTGCAGGCCGATGAAGCGCTCCGGCCGATCCGTCGAAGTTCCAAGGCGGGTGATCGAGATCGACGAGGTGTTGGTCGCCAGCATGGCGTCCTTGGGAAGCTTGGGGCAGAGTTCGTCGAAGATCTTGCGCTTGATGTCTTCCTTCTCGGTCGCCGCCTCGATGGCGAACTCCACGTTGGCGAATTCGGACAGCGACTTGGCCGCCTTGAGGCGGCGCATGCCGGCGTCGCGTTGCTCGGCTGTGATCATCTGGCGATGGACCTGGCGGTCCATGTTGCGCTGGATGGTCTTGATGCCGGCTTCCAGTCTTTCGGGAGAAACGTCGTTCAGCAGGACGTCGAAACCAGCCAGCGCGCAGACGTGCGCAATGCCGTTACCCATTTGTCCAGCGCCGATTACGCCGATGGTGCGAATGCCGGTCATGCCGTCCTTGACCTGTACTGAGGGACTACTTGCGCCGGGACGCTAGCATGCGAACCGGAACTCGCGAGCACCGCTATTCGCACATGCACAAGAGAAGGTGAAGATCGAGGCCGGTGTGGCGTTTGCGCACCAGCCCATGGCGTCGCGTAACACACCCGTGAAGACAAGCTAGCTCCCTGTATATATTGGCGGCGCGTTTTTTCCTTCAGCCCAAACGGGCGCATTGTATACTGGGCAAAACGCCGGACTGGTCCGCCATCCTGGAGAGCGGAAAGCGGCAATCGGGAGGTCGACATGCTGAAGTGGATTTGTGCAGTCGCGTTGATGGCGGCTGTGCCTGCGGGCGAGGCTCTGGCGCAACAGCCCAAGCTGAAAGACCGGCCGCTCAAGCGGATCAAGGATTTCGACACTGCGCCGATCAAGGAAGGCATCACCGCCATCAAGCAGAACGGCGAATGCACCGTGACCTACATCGTCGGTACGGACGGCAAGGCGAAGGACCTCACGGCCGACTGCACCGTTCCGGAATATGCGCCCTACGCCATCAAGGCGGTCCAGTCGGGCGAGTGGGAAGCCGAGATCACCGGTGGCGAGCTGTTCGACAGCTATCCGATCAAGCAACCCTTCCGCTTCGGCTCGGTCTCGCAGGCGGCGGTCGACCCGCGCGGCGAGAAGGCGCCGACCCTGGTGAAGGGCCTCGAGCCCAAGGACGTCGAGCGGGCGATCAGCCGCACCAAGATGGAAGGCAGTTGCGCCGTGAAGTACACGGTCGGCGCCGATGGCAAGCCTAAGGACATCGTGCCCGGCTGCGCCTTCCCGCAGCTCGACCCGCACATTTCCGAGGCGATCTCGAAGATGCGCTACGAGCCCGGCCAGAAGGCAGGCCAGCCGGTCGACTGGCCCGGCATGAGCATGCCGATGAACCTCACCAAGCCCAAGGTCGGCAAGGACAACTAGGCTCCGAAGCGAACAGCTCGCCGAAATGAAAAGCCCATCCCGGCGAACCGGGATGGGCTTTTTGTTTGTGCCCTGAACCTTAGAAGTCCAGCGCGGCCCTCGCGTAGACGAAGCGGCCGCTGTAGCCGAAGGGGGAGGTTGAGGTGAACGGCGTGTTGTTCGTCGTGTTGAGGGTCGGGCGCAGGGCGTCCGGGTATTCGTCGAGCACGTTGTCGGCGCCGATCGACAAGCGAAGATTCTCGGTAACCGACCACGTGCCTTCGAGGTCGACGACCGTCTTGGGCGACAGCGTTTGGTCGTTCGCCGCCGTCGTGCCGGGCGCCAGCACTTCGCCATAGCGGATGGCGCGGAGCAGGGCCGTGAACGGGCCGATCTCGTAGTTGAGCGCGAAGGTGAACTTGTCCTTCGGATTGCCTTCCTCGAAAGTGAGGATGTTGATGCGGCTGAACAGCGGCGGCGGGGGCGTGAGAACGGAGAGCACAGGGATAGCCGGGGTCGCCGTCACGTCGGTGGACGTGAAGTTTGCGCCGAAGGTGAGGCTGAAATCACCAAACGAGGTCGACGGCAGGTCGTAGTTGGCGACGATGTCGACGCCCTGGGTTTCCGTATCGACGCCGTTGATGAAGAAGCGGCCGCCGCCGACGCCGACGAAGCCCTGTCCCTGCAGATAGGCGCGGACATTGGCCTGCGTCAGGTTTTCGGAGAGCACGATGCGGTCGTTGATGTCGATGCGGTAGGCGTCGACCGTCACGTTGAAGTCGCCGAGGCGGAGCACCGTGCCGAGCGAGTAGTTGGTCGACTCTTCAGCCTGGAGCGGTTGGGCGCCCAGGGCCACCGCCACAGGATCGGTGACCGGGAAGGTGGTGATCTCGAACGGCACGCCGTTGATGAAGTTGGTCGACGTGGTGGCGAAGAACTGCTGCTGCAGCGAGGGAGCACGGAAGCCGTTCTGCACCGAGCCGCGAAGCGCGACCCAGTCGGTGAAGTCGTAGCGCGCCGAGATCTTGCCTGTCGCGGTGTCGCCAAAGTCCGAATAGTCCTCGGCGCGGATGGCGGCGGAGACCAGCAGCGCGTCCGTGAGGTTCACCTCGAGGTCGAGATAGACGCCAACCGCCGTGCGGCTTTCGTTGACTTCGTTGGCGGGACGGAAGCCCGGGAAAACCTGGGCCCCGCTCGGCGTAGGGCAGCCGCCGGCAAGCTGAGCTGCTGCATAGGCGGTGGCCCCAAGAGCAGCCAGCGTACAGCCGCCGGTGTTGATCGGAAGCAGGACGCCGCCATTGCGATAGCTGTCAGGCTCGCCGGCGAAGATCTCGTAGCGCTCCTTGCGCCATTCGACGCCGGTGGCGACGTTGAGCGGCGAGGCTAGACCCATTTCGTACTGGCGGACGCCGGAGAAGTTGAAGACCACCTGATTGTATTCGAAGCCGCCGGCGTCAAACGCCGTCTTGGATGTCGGGCCGATCGATCGGTTTAGCGTGTCGCTGATGGTGAATTCCATCCTGTTCGACCCGTAGACCAGCGACGTGTCCATGTCCCAGTTGCCAAGCGTGAAGCGCGAACCTCCGGCCCAGGATACATCTGTGACGTCGGGGTTGATCAGGGGCAGGAAGCCGTCGGGATAGATGGCGGTGATGTTCCTGTCGTCGAGCGGGCGGCGGAAGAAGCCGGCGGAAGTCGCCTCGCGGTCCTGATAGCTGGCCCAGCCATAGAGTTCGGCGTCATCGCCGACGGAATAGCCGGCGTTGGCGAACAGCGTGAGCTGCTCCATGTCCGGCTCGCCCGTCCAAGCGTTCCAACGATTGACGGTAGCCTCACGCGGGTCGAACGCCGTCCCGACCAGTGCATACTGCTGACGCGTGTCGTAGCCGGGACGTTCGGTGTGGGCCTGGTCCTTGTATTCGGCGGTGAGCGTCAGGAAGCCGTTGTCGTTGAACAACGGCAGGCCGATCCATCCGGAAACGACTGACGTTTCGCCGTCCTGGCGTTCGCGCGAGATTTCAGGCGTGACGGTGATCGGCAGGCCGGCGGGCGGCGCATTGGTGGGCACGGTATATTCCGTTTCGCGATAGCCGTAGGAAGCGGAAACCGAGCCGCCGCTGTTCGCTTCGCGCAGGCGCACGTTGATGACGCCGGCGATGGCGTCCGAGCCGTACTGCGCCGAAGCCCCGTCGCGCAGCACCTCGATCGAGCCGATGGCGCCGGTGGGGATGGTGTTCATGTCGACGGCAGACGAGCCGCGGCCGATCGAGCCGTTGACGTT
>JAUYPV010000168.1 GCA_030697555.1 Hyphomonadaceae bacterium | reverse complement strand
AAGTTGCACGATTTTTTTGGGCGGTTTTTCGCGGAAAGCCGCGCAAGCCTCTGAGCCGCTTCAGAATCTTTTTTCCAAAAAACTTTCGCCGTGCGTCCTTAACCTGCGGATTTCGTCGGTTGACCCAGCAGGTTAAGGGCGGGCTTGCGCGCGTTACGGCGTGGCTTTCGCCGCCAGCTCCCTCGCTTCATTCAGCGACGGATAGAACTGCATGAACACGGTGTCTGTCTTGCCGGCGTGTTCGTCGTGGCAGGAGTAGCAGGCCTGGCTGCGGGGGATGGGGTTGCCGGTCTTTGAGGCGGCGCCGTAGCCGTAGAAGGTCCAGGTTCCGGGGCCGCCTTTTTCGTCCTTCACATGCAGCGAGCGGCCGATGGCGGCGCCTTGGGTCTTGCCGCCCTTGGCGGGGGCGACTTCCTCGACCGGGCGACGCACTTCGAGATCAAGCATCGTGCCCACCGGAAATTTTCCGGTCTTCACGTAAGCGTCGTAGTTTTCGGGATCCATGCGCACGGTGTTGATCGTAACGCCGCCGTCGCCCTCGTAGGAGAGCGCGTAGGTGGCGCCGACCATCGGCCAACGATCGCGGCCTTCGGGCACGACGATCTTGCCGTCTGCGTCGAATGTCGGCCCGGCGAATGCGGCTGCAGCGAGTGAACCCACCGCGAGCAGGCTCGCGGCGACAACTGTAAGAGAGCGTTTCATCTTTGTCCGTCCTCGTTGGGAGCCGCCGGTTTCCGGCGGACGTATGTCGTTGACCCTTGTGGACATGATTGGCGAACCGCGCGGAAACGCAAGATTATCCGGCCCGCGTTTGCGGACAGATACCCGTCGTTTCGCGTCAAAACCCTTATTCTCACGCGCTGTTGAGCGGTGGGTTTTCTTTTAGTTGCTGCGGCCTTCTTCAGCCGCGTTGGCGCGGACGGTCTTGCCTTCGCGTTCCTGCTTGCGGGCGCCGGCGAGGATGCCTTCCATGGCGTAGTTACCTTCATGGCAGGCGTATTCGTAGAAGGGCTCCTTCGACGCGTTGAGCGCCATCTCGCCTTTCCACGGCTGCGAGTACTGCGTCGGATCATCCACGGTGAACTCGTAGGTGATCTGCCCGTCGTTCCAGCGCGTGAAACGCTCGATGAGCTTGCCGGCGGCGGAGATGTAGCCGCGCTGGGCAGGATTCACGTTCTTCGTTTCGACGACGAGCGTATTGCCTTCGTACCAGCCGACGCTGTCGCCCAGCCATTTCTTGATGACGCCGGGGCCGTACTTGGCTTCCGACGCGCTCTTCACGATCGGGATGATGCGGGCGTCGTGAACCATCTCGACGACGATCATCACGTGCGAGGGCGACTGAACGATCTGGTAGGTGTTGTTGTAGAGCACGTTGGTCATCACCGGGCCGCCGGTGTTGCCGAAGCCGATGATGCAGCGCTCGCCCATCGGGCGCGTTTCCGGATTGTCGTAGGAGCCGAAGCCGCCGCCGGAGTTACGGTCTACAGCGCCGGGGCCCTGCACAGTGCCGGTGCGCGAGGCGGCGCCGGTGGGCGCGCCGGGCGTTCCGGCTGCGGGGCGCGCCGGCGCGGGCGCGGCAGCGCCCTTGCGCGGGATGCGGCCGTTGGCGGGCTCGATGATCCAGGACGAGCGCGGCTCGCCTTTCACGATGGCGACCTTGGTTCCCTGGTCGACCCAGAACGCGTTGTAGCCGCCGCCGGAGAGAAGATCGGTGCCGTCGAGCAGTTTGGCGGTCTTGAGGTCGGTGGGCTTCGCGTCCTCGCGGGTGCGGTTGTTGTAGTAGTCGCCCTCCTCCATTTTCTTGACCTGCTCGGGGCTCATGACGAGGCTCGGGTAGTCGGCCGAGCGCTGCATGTCGGTGATGGAGGCGTTGGTCCAGGTGCCCTGCAGGTCGGGCACGCCCCACGCGGTCTTGGGCTGGGCATAGCCGGGCGCGCCCGTCGCCGTGGACTGGGCGCTGGAGATCGCCCCAGACATCGCGAAGGCTGCGGCGGTTGCGCACAGCACGGCGTTGAGCTTCGACAGCTTCAAAAGAACCTCCTCTAACCCGCGGTGGCGCGCGATGCTTGGCCGGCGCGCCTGTGATTGGTTTTGCAAGACGCGGCGTTGCCAAGCAAGGCTGACTGGAGGCGCCGGGGCCATGGACCTGCGGTGCACACGCTCTTTTGTTTGAGGCGTCACGCTATTTGCTGCACCGCCGCATTGGGCTACTGGAACGTCTCGGATCGAGACGTGTGATCAGGACTGCGGGAGACTTTTGCTATGGCGGACGGCAACGTGGTGAATGACCTGCGCGCGACGCTCCGCCAGGCCGCCTCCGACGCCGAGGCCTATTTCCTTGCACTTCGCGCCGCCGTGGCGAGCCGGGTCGCCCCGGGCGGGAAGGTGGACCGCAAGCTGATCGACGTGGAACAGCGCGCAACGCACGGGCTTGCCTGGGTGCTGACCTATGTCGAGACGCTGAAAGAGACCGTCAACTGGGCCGACCGCGTCGCGGACGAAGGCAAGTTCGGCGAGATCGAGCAGTTGCTCTCGCAGATCCTGTTTGGCGAATACCTCAGCCAGCTCATCGGCGGGCTGCCGATGACGCAGGTCGAGATCGTACGGCCGATCGACATGACGCACGACCAGTCGATCATGCAGAAACTGTTCACGCCTGCGATCACCAAGCTGGTGATGGGGGGCAATACGCCGGCGGCGCGCATGGCGGCGGCGAAGATCATCCGCGGATTCATCGAGAGCCGGAAGGCGACGGTCGAATACACCGGGCTTGAAGAGACGTTCGAGACCATCCGCGACCAGTTCCGCAAGTTCGGCGATGAGGTTGTCGTGCCCTACGCGCACCAGTGGCACCTCGACGACGTGCTGATCCCCGACAGCGTCGTGAAACAGATGGGCGAGCTGGGCGTGTTCGGCCTCACCATTCCGGAAGAGTTCGGCGGGCTGGGGCTCGGCAAGACGGCTATGTGCGTCGTCTCGGAAGAGCTCTCGCGCGCCTATATCGGCGTCGGGTCGCTGGGCACGCGCTCGGAGATCGCGGCGGAGCTGCTGCTGAATGGCGGCACGAAGGCGCAGCAAGAGAAATACCTGCCGGGCATTGCGAGCGGCGCGATCCTGCCGACGGCGGTGTTTACGGAGCCGAACACGGGTTCGGATCTCGGAAGCCTGCGTACGCGCGCGGTGAAGGACGGGGACACCTGGAAGATCACGGGTAACAAGACCTGGATCACGCATGCGGCGCGCGCGGACCTGATGACCGTGCTGGCGCGGTCGGTGGCGGGTACGGACAATTTCTCCGGCCTCTCCATGTTCATCTGCGAAAAGCCGCGTGGGACGGATGCCGACCCCTTCCCCGCAAAAGGCATGACCGGCGGCGAGATCGAAGTGCTCGGCTATCGCGGCATGAAGGAATACGAGCTGGGCTTCGATGGCTTCGAGGTTCCGCTTGAGAACCTGCTCGGCGAAGTCGAGGGGATGGGCTTCAAGCACCTGATGACGACGTTCGAGGGCGCGCGCATCCAGACGGCGGCGCGGGCGATCGGCGTGGCGCAATGTGCGTTCGAGCTCGGCCTCAAGTATTCGCTCGACCGGACGCAGTTCGGCCGGCAGATTTTCGATTTCCCCCGTACGAGCGATAAACTCGTCATGATGGCGGCTGAACTTCTTGGCGTGCGCCAGCTCACCTACTTCTCGGCGCGCCAGAAGGATGCCGGCAAGCGTTGCGATCTGGAGGCGGGGCTCGCCAAGATGCTCGCGGCGCGGATCGCCTGGGGCGCGGCAGACAATGCGCTGCAAGTGCATGGCGGCAATGGCTTTGCTCTGGAATATCCGGTTAGCCGCGTGCTGTGCGATGCGCGCATCCTCAACATCTTCGAAGGCGCGGGCGAAGTGCAGGCGATGGTGATCGCACGGCGGACGATCGATGAGTTCATCGGGGCGAGGAACTAGGCTCGCCGGGGTTGCGCCCTACCTATGGGGTAGGAGTTCCCTCATGGCCGAAACAATCCGCGTTGATCTTCCTGTCTTTCTTCACGACGGTGACGTCACCATCGGCGCCGTGCGCGATGTGGGACCGGACAAGATCGACATCTACATAGAGAATGCGGGCGATTTCTCGATCCCGCGCAGCGCCGTGCACGAGGTGCACTTCAACAAGGTGATTCTTGACGGCCGGAAGCTGGACCAGAAGGTCCGCGACGCCATCGCCCGCGCGCACGTCGCGGAAGATGACGAGAATCACGAGGAAACTAACGACTAGGGCGCCTAACGCGGCTGCGCTACAGCGTAACGATCGCGATGGCTGGGTCTGGCGTGCGTGGTCGTGCTTGCCGGTTGCGCGAGCGTGGGCGAGGCCTCTTCAAGTGACGCTTCAGGTCTTCATCTTGATCGCGCCGAGATAGTTGCGCTTGCCGAGCGGAACGCCTTTCTGGCGGAGGATGTCGTAAGCCGTCGTTGCGTGGAAATGGAAGTTGGGGAGCGAGAAGGTCAGCAGGAAATTCTCGCCGATGAAGGGCAGGCTCCGCTCGCCGAGATTGAAGGCGACATCCTTGCCTTCGAGGGCGTTCACGTCAGCGGGCGTCATCGCCTTGAGGGCTGCGATCGCATCGGCGACTTCCTTCTGCAGGCCGGCATAGTCGGTGGCGGGATTGCCGTGCGGCGGATTGAACACGCCTGACTTCACGCCCTGGAGGGCGCCGAGCGAATGGCCGATGGCGGCCTGGATCTGGTAGCGGAAAGGCAGCATGTCGCTGAACAGACGCGTCTCGACGACCACCTCCGGGTCAATGTTGTGCTCCTGGAAATGCTTGAGCGAGCGCCCGAGGAAACCGTCCACGGCGCCGAGCGTCTGTATGAAGAGCGCAGCGCTCGCATCGTAAAGTGAAATCGCCATTCCGAATCCCTTCCCGTCCTCAAATTAGAAGCAGCCACGGAGGCTAGTCTCCGTGGCTGCCGGTTCAACCCCAGCAGGCTTGGGCCTTCTGGGCGTGTGCTATTGCCCGCCCTTCGCTGGCTTGCCTTTGCTCTTGGCCGCCGCTTCCGCCTGCTGCTCTTTCAGCCGCGCGCCGGCGAGAATGCCGTGCAGGCCGTAATTGCCTTCGTGGCAGGCGTATTCGTAGAGGCGCGACTGCGGATAGAAGCTCATCTCCGCCTTCCACGACTGGGTGTAGGTGTCGGGGTCGTTGACCGAGAACTCGTAGAAGATGTCCTTCTCGCCTGTACGCGTGAAGCGCTCGGTCACCGTGCCCTTGGCCGATAGCGCGAACGACTGCTCGGCTGCCTGTTTCGGATTCACGTTGACGGTTTCGACGACCAGTGTGTCGCCATCCCACCAGCCGACGCTGTCGCCGAACCACGGCTTGATGGCGTTGGGCCTGTGGCCGGCCCTCGCCTTCTCTGCGCTCGCGAACAGCGGAATGACGCGTGCATCGTGCGCCATCTCGACCAGGATCATCAGGTGTTCGTCGGTCAGCACGAACTGGTAGTTGTTGTTGTAGAGCACACTGAGCATGCCCGGCCCGCCGGTCTGGCCGAAGCCGATCAGGCAGCGCTCCGACAGCGTCGTCGACTCCGGCCCGATATAGGGGTCGTTGCCCGTCAGGTATTTGATGAAGCCGGCCTGCTGCGCCTTCTGGACCGCGGCAGGGTTCTTGTAGGGCAGCTGGCCGGTGGCGGGCTCGACTATGTTCGAGGTGCGGTATTCGCCTTTCACGACGGCGAGCCTGGTGCCGGGCGTCACCCAGAAACTGTCATAGCCCTTGAGGCCGAAGTCGGATCCGCCCTTCGCCGGCGCGCCCTTGTTGGGGTCGGAGTATCGGGCGTTGCTGTTGAACTCCGGGTCGTCCGCCGGGATACCGGCGATGGACGTGCCGCCGGCGATCTTCGTCGCCTCGGCTTCGTTGACGACCAGCTTGTCGGTCGGCTTCGCGCGCGACAGCGGCGTCAGCGAGGCATTGGTCCAGATGCCGTTGAGATCGGGATGGCCGCTCTTCGTCCTTGGAACCTGGGCCATGGCCGGCGCGGCCATGATCGCAACCGCGATGGCAATGAGGGCTGGTTTCAGCATCCGCATGTGTAGTCCTCCTGTGGGGGTGGCGCGCCTCTGGCGGGCGCTCGCTCTTGAAGGAAGAGTACGCCGCCGCAGCGGCGCCGAAAAGCCTTCCGCAGCGTGAAGTTCAGCGCCGTTCGTCGAGGATTTTTCGGGTATTTTCGAGGAAAGGCAGCGCCGACTTCACGTCGGCGGGCGTGATCTGGCTGCCCAGCTCGGCGAGAGTAGCGCCGGTCGCCCGCACCGCCTGTTCGTACGCGCGCTTTCCGGCCTCGGTGATCTCGACCAGCTTGGCCCGCGCGTCGGCCTTATCGGCCTCGATGCGCACGAATCGTTGCGCCTCCAGTCGCTGCAGCGTGTTGGTCATGGCGCCCTTGGTCACCTGGAAGGCGCGCGCAAGCCGGCCCGGCGACCAGGCGCCTCCGAGGCGCACGAAATGGCTGAGCACGCCGAACTGCGCCCGCGACATGCCTTCGGGCAGCACGCGCTCCAGCCGGTTGCCGGAGAGCTGGGCGATGATGTGGATCTCAGTGAACAGCCGGAAATAGAGATGGGCCTGGTCTTCGCGCTGGCTCATTGCCCCTCTCGGCTCGCGAACAGCGCATCGACGCCACGGCGCGGCGCGGGCACGACAGGGTCGGCATAGCCGGTGCGCACCAACATCTGGACTCGCCCATTCCCGCCAATTTGGCCGCCGCCAATCAGGCTGTGAACCTCGTCATAGAGCGCGCGCATCTCGGGATATTCCTGCAGGCTCTGGCTCCAGGGATGGATGGCGAGGCCGAGTTCGGTGGCCTTGAGGTTGAGCCGGGCATAGGCGCGCCCCGCCGCCAGTTCGCCGGCTCGGCCCTCACCGCCGGTGATCCACGCGAATGCCCTCGCCGAGGCAGCCATCTCCTCGAACTGTTTCATGCCGATCTTGAACGTCTCAGAGTGGGTATCCGCCATAGAGGCGTGCGTGATCATGCCGGCAAGCTTTCCGAATTCCATCATCTGGCCGTCCATCGACAGGCCGTCACGGTATTTCACCGTCTCGGAATTGCCGATCCGCATGAGATCGACGCTTTCCTGCAGGGTATAGGGCGTCAGCATTTCGACCTGGTGAGCGCGCCAGGTCAGGTCGCGCAGTTTTGCAGCCAACTCGCCCTCGCCAGTGGTGTGCGCGGCGAGGCCGTGGATGCTGCCGGCCGTTTCGAGCTGTTTGAGGAGGTCAGGCGCAACATCGCGCTTGTCGTATGTGTTGCGGTTGGTGCGACGCGCGGTGATGAAGGCGAACGCAGGGTCTTTCGCGGCGCCGCTGGCGATGAGTCTCACACTCGCTACTGCGCGCTGGTCGAGCCTTGGCCGCGGCTCGCCTTCGGGGAATGGCGTTATCTCCACGCCAAAGCCTTCGTTCGCCGCCGCGATCGAGAAGAGTTCGAGAAAGGCGCCGCAGCCCAGCGTGATCTGCCGGTCGTAGGGGTCGGTTGCGGGCAGGCGTTTGTCGAGATCGCAGTAGAGGGTGAGGTCGTCCTCGCCTTCCAGCTTTACCAGCCAGGGCTGGCGATTGTGGGGGTTGGGCGCCAGCAGCGCATAGGAAAGAAAGCGCCTGCGCTTTTCTTCCGGAGCGCCGGCTTCGCGCCAGGCCTGCCGCGCGGCGTCGGACGGACCGTTCAGCACGTACCAGCCGCCCGCCCCGGCGGCCGCCAGAACGAAACCGCCGCCGACCAGCTTCAATATCCCTCGCCGCGTCTTCATAAGGCTGTCTCCACAATTCCGATGTAGCCGCCGGCCGGCGCCGTCACGCTCGCCGCCGCCCACACGGCGGCGAAGAGAAGAAGGGAGAGGAACACTCGCATCAGACTAGTCCTTGTTATCGGCCCTCTTCGTGGCCGTTTTGTTTAATGTCGAACTATATAGTTCAACGTCAAACTAAATGCAAGAGGGTGTCTTCAAGCGCGTGCCTGACGGGTCAGGCAAGGCTGGCTCCCTCGCCTGTGAGGTGTATGTTCCGCCCAGCGGCGCGGGACGCGCTGACAAGGGAGATGGCTGTCATGACAAAGCATCTGTGGAAGATCGCGGGCGCTTCGCTCGCGGTGATTGCGTTCGCCGCCGCGTGTAGCCCAAGCGAGCCTGCCGCCACGACGCCGGCTACGCCGGAAGCCGCGGCGCCGCCTCCGCCGCCAGACTATGCAGCTCTCCTCGCCGCCCCCACGCGACCGGTCGCCGACGCGGCGCGCGATGCAGACCGAAAGCCTGTCGACGTGCTCACCTTCAGCAAGGTGATGACCGGCAACACCGTGCTCGAGATCGAGGCGGGCGGCGGCTACTATACCGAACTCCTGTCCGGCGCGGTCGGGCCGACGGGCAAGGTCATCATGCAGAGCCCGAACTTCGGTCCGGAGTTCGAGAAGGAAATCGCAGCGCGCGTTCTGGACAACCGCCTGGCCAACGTCACGCGCTCGACGACGATGTTCGACACGCTCGAAGCCGCCGATGGCACGGTCGATGTGGTGACCTGGTTCCAGGGGCCGCACGAGCTTTACTACAAGCCCGCGGAAGCTCCCGCTGGTTTCGGCGATCCGGTGAAGGCCTATGCAGAAATCTTCCGCGTGCTGAAGCCGGGCGGATACTTCGTTGCGATGGACCACGTCGCGGCGCAGGGCTCGCCGCCGACCACCGGCAATGACCTGCACCGCATCGATCCGCTGCTGATCAAGGCCGCGGCGACGCAGGCCGGCTTCGTCATCGATGACAGCGGTGAGAGCGCACTGCTCGCCAACGCGGCGGACGACCACACCAAGGGAGTGTTCGATCCGGCTATCCGCGGCAAGACCGACCAGGTTCTGCTGCGCTACAAGAAGCCGGCCTAACGTTCGGATTTGTCACGACAGTTGGGGCGCGGGCCGCGTTTAGCCTGCGCCCTTTCGTTCAGAAGAAGACTTAAAGGGGAGATCCATGAACCTGCGTCTGAAATTCGCCGTGGCGGTTGCCGCGCTCGCCCTCGCCGGCTGCGCCAGTACGCCGAAAGGACCGCCGCCGCTCGCCGCCGCCGACTACGCCACGATCCTCGCCGATCCGGCGCGCACCGCCGCCGACAAGAATGACGATGCGGCCCGCAAACCCGCCGAGGTCCTCGCCTTCGCCCAGATCCGCCCGGGCGATACGGTGCTCGAACTCGAAGGCGGGCGCGGCTGGTATTCGGACATTCTCTCCGGCGCTGTCGGTCCGACCGGCAAGCTCTACATCCAGTATCCGCCGGAGTTCGCGTATGGCGATGCGGCCTACAAGGCGCGCACCGACGCGGGCCGCCTGACGAACGCGACGATCCTCAAGACGCACTTCGACACCTACGCCATTCCCGACGCCTCGGTGGACAAGGTGATCTGGATCCTCGGGCCGCACGAAGTCTATTTCACGCCGCCCAATACGCAGGGCCTGGGCGATCCGGTGAAGACCTATGCCGAGATCAAGCGCGTGCTGAAGCCGGGCGGCGAGTTCATCGCCATGGACCACGCAGCCGATGCCGGCGCCGAGAAGGTGGTAACGGCCTCGACGCTTCACCGTGTCGATCCGGCTATCGTGCTGGCCGCGGCCAAGGACGCCGGCCTCGTCTATGTCGAGAAAAGCGACATCCTCGCCAACCCGCAGGACGACCGGACGAAACGCGTGTTCGACGCCACCATCCGCCGCCACACCGACCAGTTCCTCTTCCGCTTCAAAAAGACGGGCTGATCGCCTGATATTTCGGGGTAAACCGTCCACCCTCGCCAGTCTGGCGGGGGTGGACTAATCTGCGGGACATGAGTCGGACACGGTCGGTAAGGGGGTATCTGTTCGTCGCGCTTGCTGCCGTGGTCGCGACGGCATGCTCCGGCGAGAAGGGCGTGATCCAGGCGCAGACCGGCGAGGCGATGATCTCCCTGTCGGAAGGTCCATGCTTCGGCACCTGCCCGATCTACGACATGACGCTCAAGCCCAATGGCGACTACATCCTCAACGCCGAGCGCTTCGTGAAGCAGGAAGGCGTCAGCGAGGGCAATATGGGCGGGCAGGCCTACATGGACGCCGAGCAGGCCCTCAAAGACGCCGGCTTCTGGAGCATCCAGCCCGAGCAGACGATGGACACGCTCCACAACTGCCACACCGACGCGCCGACCGCGAAAATCACGTGGCGCGACGCCGAGGGGAAGGAGAAGACCGCCACCTACTACGCCGGCTGCGGCGTCGAGAAGATGAACGACCTCGTCCGGTCCCTCCGCACGGCGATGAAGTTCGAGGACCTGGTCTGGACCGAGGACCGGTTCGATCCCAGCGGGAACCGGTGAAAAGACCCTACTCGTCCCGTCCCCTCAGGCTTGCCCCTGCCGGGGGCGTTCGTCAGTCGATTTGATCCACTGGACCAAATCGTCCCTTCGGGACCCCTCCTCACTCCCCCGGATCAATTCGTCGGCTGCGCAGACCGCTCCTTACCCCATGGCGAACCCTGAGGTTCAGGCGTAAGGCTCGGTCATGCCCCCTTGGCTTACACAGGTTATCTTCTTCGGTGTGCTAGGCGCGGTTTTCATCGTGCTGACCCTGGGCGTGGTGAACCTCGTCCGGACGGACGCGCAGGCCCGGTCCCGTTCCAACAAGCTGATGCGGCTCAGGGTTCTGGTGCAGTTCATCGCCATCATCGTGCTGGTGCTGCTGGGCTGGGCCGTCTCCGCACTGCGGCAGTAGCGCCACACGACCCCGCGCCTCCCGGCGCCCGCCGGAACGAACCCTTTCCGTCAGCGTTAGCAGCAGAATCGGGCACGGCAGGTGCATTCGATCGAATTTGATCGATCGCGTTTTCCAAACCTGAAGCTGTGACTGCGATGATGATGTGGCGGTGGTGTCGGGAGTTCCTCATGTTCGGCAAGCGTGACGTCGAAGTCAGCCCGAGGCGGTTCTGGAGCTGGTTCGCTTCGGAAGCAGCCGGCATCCGCAACGCCCTCGAAGCCCTGCAGCGCGGCGAAGCCGATGCGGAATGGGCGATTATCGGCCTCAACGAGCGTATCCGCCGCTATGACGCCAGCCTGGAAGCCGACATCGTGCGCGGCCTCGACGGCTCCTGCCAGATGATCGTTTCGGGCGGCGCGGCCGACTCTGTGTCCAGATTGCTCGACGCCGCGCCGGCGCTTTACGGCTGGAAATTCGTGACGCGCTTCGACCAGGCGGAAATCCGCCGCGTGCCGTTCCGGGTCGCCCCGCGTCCCTCGATGGATGCGCTGGCTGCGCCGATATCGGCCCGCCACGAGGCCTACGCGGTCTGAGCCTTCGGCCTTTCAGCATTGACGGCTTGATGCTGCAGGCGCGAAATTAGCCCATGGTTGTCCTCAACAAGATCTACACGCGCACCGGTGACAAGGGCACGACGGGGCTTGCCACTGGCGAGCGTGTCGAGAAGTGGAGCCTGCGCGTCGAAAGCTATGGCGCGGTGGACGAAACCAACGCCGCCATTGGTGTCGCCCGTCTGCACGGCTCTGCCGATACCGTCCTCGACGCCATGCTGGGCCGGATCCAGAACGACCTCTTCGATCTAGGCGCTGACCTTGCGACGCCCGAGCGCGACAAGCCGCTGGGCTGGGAGCCGCTGCGCATCGTTGCGGCGCAGGTGACCCGGCTCGAGACCGAGATCGACCAAATGAACGCGGCTATTCCGCCGCTCAACAGCTTCATCCTGCCGGGTGGATCGGCGCTGGCGGCCTATCTCCATGTTGCGCGTACGGTTTGCCGGCGCGCCGAGCGGCTGATTGCGGAACTCATGGCCCAGCCGAACGAGAAGGTGTCGCCTGAGGCCCTCGCCTACGCCAACCGGCTGTCGGACTTCCTGTTCGTTGCCGCTCGCCGCGCCAACGATAACGGCGCCGCCGACGTGCTCTGGGTTCCCGGCGCGAACCGGTAATGCCTTCAGTTCAGCTTTTCTATCGCGGCCCGTTCAGCCAGTTCCACGTGTCGAACTTCACGGTCGATGGTTGCGACTATGTGTGCGCCGAGCAGTACATGCATGCCGAGAAGGCGCGGCTGTTCGGCGACCTCGCCATGGCCGAGCGCATCGTGAAGTCGGGCAGCCCGCACGAGCACAAGCTGATGGGCGGGCGCGTCTCGGGTTTCGAGCAGGTCAAATGGGACGCGAACAAGGTCGCAATCGTCATGGCGGGCAGCCGGGCGAAGTTTGGCCAGAACGCCGGCCTGCGCCGCAGGCTGCTGGATACGAGAGACACGATCCTCGCCGAGGCCAACCCGAAGGACTACATCTGGGGCATCGGGCTCGCAGAAGGCGATCCCGACGCCCAGGACCCCGCCAAATGGCAGGGAGAGAACCTTCTGGGGCAGATCCTGATGGCTGTTCGCAGCGAACTGTCGCAACCTCGCAGGGAATGACAAATTCCCGCCTAGTTCGACATTAACCTCTAGGCTCAAGACTTGGACTTGTCCGCGTGTGTCGGGGAATCACTTGAAGTTTGTTCCGCTTGCCGTTTGCGCCTTCCTCGCCATGGCGCCTGTCGCCGTGGCTCCGGCCGCGCACGCGCAGCTCACACGCGAAGCGATGGCGCTGAGGGATTTCGGCGAGGAACTCGACTATGCCGCGACCGCACCGGATTTCGTCGGACTCGCCGTCGCGGTGGTGAAGGACGGCAAGATCGCGCTGGTGAAGACCTATGGCGTGCGCGACGCGGGCGGCACGCAGAAGGTGACGCCCGATACAGTGTTCCGCCTTGCCTCGCTGTCGAAGGGTTTCGCCGGCACGCTCGCCGCGATCGAGGCAAAGAACGGCAAGCTCGACCTCAGCACCAAAGCGGTGAGCATTGTGCCGCAGCTCAAGATGCGGACGTCGGCCGCAACCGAAGCCATCACGCTGGAGGATGTACTCTCGCACCGCTCGGGCCTGCCGCCCTATGCGTATGACAATTTGCTCGAGGCCGGCACAGCGCCGCTGGATATCCTGTCGAAGTACAACACGGTGAAACTGACCTGCGCGCCGGGCGAGTGCTTCACCTACCAGAACACTATGTTCAACATCATCGCGCCGGCGATCGAGAAGGCGAGCGGCAACAGCTATGCCGAGGAACTGCGCCGCTACATCATCGATCCACTTGGGCTGACGACGACGACAGTCGGCAAGGCGGGGCTTACATCGACCGGCAACTGGGCGCGTCCGCACCGCCGCAAGGGCGACATCTGGTACGCGGTTCCCGTCACCGACCCCTACTACAAGGTGCCGGCAGCTGGCGGCGTGAATTCCTCGATTAACGATCTCGCCAAGTGGATGATCGCGCAGATGGGCGAGCGCCCAGATGTGCTGGCGGATGACGTGCTCGACAATGCGCATCGCAAGCGCATCTCGACACCATCTGAAAGCGCGCGCACGCGCTCGCTGAAGCTTCCGGTGAAGTCGACTGCGTATGGGCTTGGATGGCGCACTTACGACTATGCGGGACATAAGCTGATCAACCATTCGGGCAGCGTCGAAGGTTATTTCGCCCAGATCGCCTGGTTGCCGGAGAGCCGCAACGGCATCGTGGTCCTGTCCAACACGCGCGGTTCGCGGGCTACCAAGATCGTGCCGGCCTGGCTGGACTATGAACTGAAGCTTCCCAAGAATGACTGGTTCCGGATGGAAGACCTGATCATCGCGGCCTCGCCGAACCCGGCCACCGTCAGCGGGGAATGAAGGGTCAGCCCTTCGCCGCGATCACGCGCTGACGCGCTTTCGCCGAATCCATATCGGCCAGGCCGAGCCGGTCGGTCATGTTGCGCAGCAGCGAATCCTCGTGGTCATCACGGACCCCGTCGGCCAGGACGACCGCCCACAGCTCCTCGATGATCGCCACACGTTCCTCGTGCGGGATTGCTTGCTTGATCGCCCGCGAGAACTGGTAGAGGTCGATGGCTTCCGCCTCGGCTGCCTCGCCGTCTTCGCGCAAGCCTTTGGTTTGTTCGGGCGTGAGGCCAAAGCGTTTCGCCAGAACCGTGTCGATCATTGCCTGTTCGGCGGCGTCGTAGTGGCCATCGGCCCGCGCGGCCATCACCAGCACGGCAGCGACGGCCGAACGCGCGTCCTCGGGCTGGAGGTCGGTATGGCCGGTCGACAGCAGGAGGCGTCTCAGGAAACCAAGGGGCATGTGTGGCCTTTACTCGTCTGACGCGCCGTCGCGCTTCATGTAGGCGTCGAAGTTCTTGATGTAAGCGTCGATATTGCCTTCCAGCATCTGGCGGTAGCCGGAGACGAAGTATTCGATCGTCTCCTCCCGCTTGGCGGCCATGGCCTCCCCGCTGTCGAAGCCGCTGGCGGACATCCAGGCGTTGAACCGGGCCGTGGCGAAGATCATCGAGGCGTTGACCATCTGGCCGTCCGCGCCGTCGAGCTGGTCGTTCGAAAGGTGGATATGGGCGTCGGCCCGTTCGTAGAACTTGTCGTCGAGCTGGTCGGCCATGTTTTCTGATCTCCAGACTTTCCTCTATCTGGAGACGAGCCGCGCAAAAATCCCCTGAAAACCGGCCCGGCGCACGAATGTTTCCGCTGGAGCGCGGTCGTCTTTTGAGAGAAGCGGCCCTCCGCTTCTCTCAAAAGGCGTAAATCGCGCTCCAAACCTTTAAAACAGAGCCGGATCTTCGATCCGGCTCACGGGCCAGACACATCGCGCCAAAACGCCGCTTTTTGCCTTACCGGCTCCCACAAAACTTGATTTGGGCGCGGGTGCTGCATAACAGGGAGCGCCGGTTCGCAGGCGCACCATAGCGGGGCGCCGGAGCCTCTAGTCTAGCGTCCGATCCCAAGCGGAGATCCACCGATGAAGGTGCTCGTGCCCGTGAAACGGGTGATTGACCCCAATGTTCGTCCCCGGGTGAAAGCCGACGGGTCGGGCGTTGACCTCGCCAACATCAAGATGGCGATGAACCCGTTCTGCGAAATCTCCGTCGAGGAGGCCGTCCGCCTGAAAGAGAAAGGCGTCGTCACCGAGATCGTGATCGTCTCGATCGGACCGGCGCAGGCCCAGGAAACCATCCGCATCGGTCTCGCCATGGGCGGCGACCGCGGCATTCTGGTGCAGACCGACGCGGCGGTTGAGCCGCTGGCCGTCGCCAAGATTCTCGCCAAGATCGTCGAGGCCGAACAGCCGCAGCTGGTCATTACCGGCAAGCAGGCGATCGACGACGATAGCAACCAGACCGGCCAGATGCTCGCCGCCTTGCTGGGTTGGCCGCAGGGCACGTTCGCTTCCGGCGTCACCAAGGACGGTGACAAGCTTTCCGTCACGCGCGAAGTCGACGGCGGCCTGCAGACGGTTTCACTCAATCTTCCCGCAGTCGTCACCACCGACCTGCGCCTCAACGAGCCGCGGTTTGCTTCGCTGCCGAACATCATGAAGGCGAAGAAGAAGCCGATCGACATGAAGACGCCCGCTGACTACGGCGTCGACGTCGCTCCGCGCCTCACCATCGTGAAGGTCGCCGAACCGAAGAAGCGCGAAGCCGGCGAGAAGGTCGCGGACGTCGATGCGCTGATCGCAAAACTCAAGTCCGTGGGAGCCATCTGACATGGCCGTTCTGGTTCTCGCTGAACATTCCAACTCCGCGCTCAACGACGTGACCGCCAAGACGGTTGCGGCCGCGCAGGCCTTCGGCGGCGACGTCGATGTGCTGGTCGCGGGCCACCATGCGAAAGCAGCCGCCGACGCCGCCGCGAAACTCGCTGGCGTTCGCAAAGTGCTGCATGTCGAAGGCGAAGCGTTCAGCCATGCTCTCGCGGAGGCCGTGGAAGCGCTCGTTGTTCCGATGATGGCGAACTATGACGCGTTCTTTGCGCCTGCCACGACGACCGGCAAGAACGTCTCTCCGCGCATCGCCGCGAAGCTCGACGTGATGCAGGTCTCGGAGATCACCAAAGTGATCGACAAGGACACATTCGAGCGGCCGATCTATGCCGGCAACGCGATCATGACCGTGAAGTCGAGCGATCCGAAGAAAGTCGTCACCGTCCGCGGCACGGCTTTCCAGCCAGTCGCCTCGTCGGGTTCGGCGTCTGTTGAAACGGTTGCGGCGCCTGCAGGGCCTTATCTGGCGGCGTTCGTCAGCGAACAGGTGCAGAAGTCGGATCGCCCGGAACTCGCGTCCGCCAAGCGCGTCGTCTCCGGCGGCCGCGCGCTTGCCTCGGCCGACCAGTTCAACCAGTACATCCTGCCGCTCGCCGACAAGCTCGGCGCGGGCGTCGGCGCCTCGCGCGCCGCCGTCGACGCCGGCTACGCCCCCAACGACTTCCAGGTCGGACAGACAGGCAAGGTCGTAGCCCCAGAGCTCTATGTCGCCATCGGCATCTCGGGCGCTATCCAGCACCTTGCCGGCATGAAGGACTCGAAGATTATCGTCGCCATCAACAAGGACGAAGAAGCCCCGATCTTCCAGATCGCGGACTACGGCCTCGTCGGGGACCTGTTCAAGATCGTGCCGGAACTGACCTCAAAGCTTTAGGTCTTCAGGCAACCTGGACTGCGAAGGCCCGCCCTCGCCGGCGGGCCTTTTGTTTTGGCAGTTTGCCTGTCGCAACGTCAGCCGTGACCGCGGAGGTTGGCGGCTCTGTTGAGCCGTGGTTCTGTCGCTCCAGTCCATTTCAGGGGTGACTTCATGCGATCGATTCATCTGCTTGCAGCAAGCCTTGCCGCCCTCGCCACGGCCTGCGCCACAGAGCCGGGCGCGACAGCCCAAAGCTCGAAAGCGGTAACGGCGGCGGCCAAGCAGGCCAGCGCGGGCGAGCCGGAATTCCGGGCGCTGTACAAGGAGCTGATCGAGATCAACACCACTCTGTCGGCCGGCTCCTGCACCAAGGCGGCCGAGGCGATGAAGATGCGTCTTTCGGCCGCCGGTTATCCGGAAGGCGACATGCACCTGATTACGGACCCGAAGCGCCCGCAGGATGGCAACCTCATCGCCCTGCTGCCGGGCACGAACACGGCGCTGAAGCCGATGCTGCTGCTCGCCCATATCGATGTCGTGGAAGCCAACCGCGCCGACTGGGTGCGAGATCCGTTCAAGCTGACGGAGGAAAGCGGCTTCTTCTACGCCCGTGGCGCGATGGACGACAAAGCCATGGCGGCGATCTTCACGGACTCGATGGTCCGCTACAAGACGGAAGGCTACAAGCCGAAGCGCGGCATCAAGCTGATGCTCACCTGCGGCGAGGAAAGCCCGAACACCTTCAACGGCGTGAAGTATCTCGTCGAGAACCACCGCCAGCTCATCGACGCCGAGTTCGCGCTCAACGAGGGCGCCGGCGGGCGGCTCGATCCTGACACCGGAAAGTACGTCTTCAACGGCGTGCAGGCCGGCGAGAAGCTCTACCAGGACTACACCCTCGAGGTAACGAACTCCGGCGGGCACTCCTCCCGGCCCGTGCCGGACAATGCGATCTACCGCCTCGGCACCGCGCTCGAGAAGGTCTCGAAGCTGAATTTCCCGATCGAGTTCAACGACGCCACCAAGGGCTTCTTCCTCAAGATGTCGGAGATGACGCCCGGCCAGGAAGGCGCCGACATGAAAGCCGCCGCCACGACGCAGGACGCCGCCGCCATTACGCGCCTGCGCGCCAACCCCAGCTATAACGGCATCCTGCACACCACCTGCGTCGCGACGCAGCTCACCGCCGGCCACGCGCCCAACGCGCTGCCGCAGCGCGCCACGGCCAACGTCAACTGCCGCATCTTCCCGGGCCACTCGCAGGACGAGATCCGCAGGCAGATAGAGGCTGCAATCGGCGACAAAGACGTCAAGGTGACGCTGCAGGCAGATCCTGAGACGCCATCGCCTGCGCCGCCGCTCACGCCCTTCATCATGGATCCGATCGAAAAGCTGACGAAGGAGCTGTTCTCCGGCGCGCCGGTCGTGCCGACGATGGCTGCGGGCGCAACCGATGGCCGCTTCCTTACGCCAATCGGCATTCCGACCTATGGCGTCTCAGGCATCTTCGCCGACCCGGCCACAACCAACGCGCACGGGCTCAACGAACGCGTGGGGGTCAAGCAATTGATGGAAGGCCGCGCCTTCCTTCACCGGCTGACCAAGATGTACGCGGACGCGAAGTAGAACTCGGCGCTACTTCTTCTCCGTCGCCTCTTTCTTGGTCTTGTCGCCCATGAAGCCCATGGCGTCGATCTTGATGAACGCGGGCCCGAGGATGACGAGGAACAGCACGGGTAGGAAGAACACGATCATCGGCACGGTCAGCTTGGCGGGAAGCGCCGCGGCTTTCTTCTCGGCCTCGGTGATCCGCATCTCGCGGTTCTCCTTGGCCATCACGCGCAGGGCCGAGCCCAGCGGCGTGCCGTATTTCTCCGCCTGGGTCAGCGCCATCGCGACGCCCTTGACGCCCGGATGGTTGGTGCGCTCGGCGAGGTTGACATAGGCCATCCGGCGGTCCTGCAGGTAGGAAAGCTCGGCGGTGGTCAGCGCCAGTTCCTCGGACAGCTCGGCCGAGGCGGTGCCGATCTCCTCGCCCACACGCGCAAAGGCCAGTTCGATCGACATGCCCGACTCGACGCAGATCAGCATCATGTCGAGGCTGTCCGGGAAGGCGCGCATGATCGAAGTGCGGCGCTTGGTGATGAGGTTTTCGAGATAGAGGTTGGGTCCGTAGAAGCCGGCCGCGAACGCGAACACGATGGCGGCGATCTTCATCGGCATCTGCAGGTCGTGGTCGTTGACAAACCACAGGTAAATGAACGCGCCGATGCCGAACACGATCGGCAACGAGAAGCGGCAGAAATAGAACACCGAAACCGGCTTCGGGCCGCGCAGGCCCGCCTGCACCAGCTTCTTCAGGACGCCCGGGTCCTCCAGCATTTTCTGCAAGTCGAGCTTGTCGACGAATTTCTTCATCATCGACGTGTCGCGGACACGGATCGTCTTCTTGGCGGCCTCGCCCTCGAGCGCGGCGCGCGACTTCTTGCGCAACTCCTCGCGGCGGTTGGAGACGGCCTTGAGGCGGCTCGTCAGCTTGTCATTGGAGAAGGCCGGCGCCGCAAGCGTGAGCACGGTCGCGAAGCTGGCGATCGCGGCGAACCCGGAGGCCAGCGTGACCGGATCAGTGAGGAATTTGACCCAATCCATGGCGGGCGCCTAGAAGTTGAAGTTGATCATGGAGCGCATGATGTAGATCCCGATGCCCATCAGCGCGGCGGCGATGAGCAGGATCAGGTGCCCCAGGTCGGTGGTGAAAAGCGTCATGATGTACGCGGGTGTCGTGAAGTAGACGAGCAACATGACGATGATCGGCAGCGAGCCGATGATCATCGCGGAGGCCTTGGCTTCGGACGACAGCGCCTTGATCTTCTCGCGCAGCAGTTTACGCGAACGCAGCACGCCGGACAGGTTGCCCAGCGCCTCGGAGAGGTTGCCGCCCGCCTTTTGCTGGATGTTGAGCACGATGTTGAAGAAGTTCACTTCCTGGATCGGCGTCCGCTGGTACATGCGCTCCAGCGCCTGAGGCACGGTCATACCCATGGCGAGGGCGTCAACCACGACCTGGAACTCGGCGGCGAGCGGTTGCGGGCTCTCTTTCGCGATCATCTTGAGGCACTCGTTGAGCGGCAGGCCGGATTTCACGCCGCGGACGATGACGTCGATGGCGTCGGCGAACTGGCTGACGAATTTCTTCTGGCGGCCCGTAATGGCCATGCCAAGCAGCCAGCGCGGCAAGCCCAAGCCAGCCACGAAGCCGATGCCGAGGCAGACCAGTAGCTTCCAGCTCTCGTTCATGCCCGCAAAGTACGTGGCGATCATGGCGACCACCCCGATGATGGCGCCGCCGATATGGAATGTGGAGACAGGCATGGTCATGCCCGCCTGTTTGAGGCGGTCTTCGATGGACTTGCCGACCTGACGTTTCTGCCGGGCAGCTTGTTCCCGCTCGCGCAGACCCTTCACGGTCGCGTCCATCTGCTTCCGGCGCGTCTGGTTCGCCGCGTTTTCGCGGCCGCTGCGGGCATTGCCGCCCTCGCCGATCGCCTTGATGCGCTTGCCCTGCTTGCCTCTGCCCCCGCCCCCGCCAGCAAAGGCAAAGCCCAGGCCCGTGATGGCGATGAAGGCCAACCCCGCGATGGCGTAGAGCAGCAGGTCTGCCGTCATTTGCTTTCCTCCAGCGCATCCAGCGCGCGGCCCAGGTCAGCGTCCATGTTGAAGTATTTGGCGCGCTCCCAGAAGCGCGGGCGGCCGATGCCGGTGCCGCGGTGTGTGCCGGTGAGCCGGCCATCCTTGTCTTCGCCGTCGATCTCGTAGCGCATCACGTCCTGCGTCACGATCACGTCGCCCTCGAGGCCCATGACCTCGGTGATGGAGACGATCTTCCTCGAACCGTCGCGCAAGCGGGACGCCTGGATCACGACGTCGATCGAGCCCACGATCATCTCGCGGATGGTGCGCTGGGGCAGCGTGAAGCCGCCCATGGTGATCATCGATTCAAGACGCGAAAGAGCTTCGCGCGGCGTGTTGGCGTGCAGCGTGCCCATGGAGCCGTCATGGCCCGTGTTCATCGCCTGCAGAAGGTCGAACGCTTCGGGTCCGCGGACCTCGCCCACGATGATACGGTCGGGACGCATACGCAGGCAGTTCTTGACCAGGTCCGTCATCGTCACCTTGCCAGAACCTTCGAGGTTCGCCGGGCGCGTTTCGAGACGCACCACGTGCGGCTGCTGCAGTTGCAGCTCGGCCGCGTCCTCGCAGGTGATGACGCGCTCGCCTGGCGCAATGAACGCGGTCAGCGTGTTCAGCAGCGTTGTCTTGCCCGAACCGGTGCCGCCGGAGATCAGCGTATTGCAGCGGGAAGCGCCGATGATGCGCAGGATTTCGGCGCCAGGCTCTGAGATCGACCCGAAGCCCACGAGGTCCGTGATCTTCAGCTTGTCCTTCTTGAACTTCCGGATGGTGAGCGCAGGGCCATCGATCGCCAGCGGCGGCGCGATGACGTTGACACGAGAGCCGTCGGCGAGACGCGCGTCGCAGATCGGCGAGCTTTCGTCGACGCGGCGACCGACCTGGCTCACTATGCGCTGGCAGATGTTCATCAGCTGCGCGTTGTCGCGGAAGCGGATGTTGGTGCGTTGAATTTTACCGGCGACCTCGATGTAGGTCGTGCCGGCGCCGTTGACCATGATGTCGGCGATGTCATCGCGAGCCAGAAGGGGCTCGAGCGGGCCGTATCCCAGAACGTCGTTGCAGATGTCCTCGAGCAGCGTCTCCTGTTCGGCGACGGACATGACGACGTTCTTGATCGAGACAATCTCGATCACGATGTCGCGGATCTCTTCCCTCGCCGACTCCTGGTCGAGCTGGGCGAGCTGGCTCAGGTCGATCGTGTCGATCAGCGCGTTGAAGACTTCCGTCTTGGTCCGGTAATATTCGTCGGACCGGTTGTCGATCTGCGCAACTTTTTCCTTGGGCGGCGGCGGGGCTGCGCGCGCCGTAGGTTTGCTGGTCGCGTTCGGAGTAGCCGATTTGGGCGCCGCGGCCTTCGGCGGTGGAGGCGGCGGATCATCGGAAGAGAATGCGGCGGCCGGAGCAGGCGCCGGCTTTGGCGCAGCAGGCTTCGGCGCGGGCGGCGGAGGCGGTGCGGCCTCTGCAGCAGGACGCGCTGCAGCCGCCGGTGATGGCGGCGGCTGGACTGGAGGTCCGCCCGTCGTCGTGCGTTTGCCGAACATCCCCTACTCCTACTTGCCCAGCAGCTTTTTCAGCATTGAGGGCTTCTCGGCCTGAATCTCTTTTCCGGTCAGCTGCGCCGCGAGCTGGTCGAGGCCCTGCGCGACCTTCGAGTCGGGCGCGACGTCGAAAATCATCTGACCGTTGTTGGCGGCGGTGCCGAAGAGCTGCGCGTCGAACGGCAGGACCAGCGAAGGCTCGACGCCCATCGCCTGTCCAAAGTCCTTCGGCGGAATCTCGGGCCGCTTCGGCAGGCCGACCATGTTGAGCACCAGCTTGGGCTGGGCGTCGTTCGGGCGGGCGGCCTTGAGGAAGTCGATAAGGTTCTTGCCGTTGCGCAGCGAGGCCAGGTCTGGCGCGGCGACGACGACGATCTCGTCGGCGCTAATGACCGTCTGCTTGAACCAGTCCGACCAGATGTGCGGCAGGTCGAGCACCACGAACGGCACCGAGCCGCGGACCTGCTCGAGAACCCGGTTGTAGGTCTCTGGCTCAAGGTTGTAGGTGCGGTCCAGCGTCGCCGGCGCGGTGAACAGCGACAACCGGTCGGTCGCCTTGGAAATCAGGCGGCCCATGACGGCGTCGTCGAAGCGGTCGGGCGACATCAGGGCGTCGGCGATGGTCGCTGCCGCATCCTGGTTGAAGTCGAGGCCGGTGGTGCCGAAGTTGAGGTCGAGGTCGATCAGCGTGGAATTGACCTTGATGCGTTCAGAGAGCGCCCAGGCAAGGTTGTGCGCGATGGAGGATGCGCCCACCCCGCCCTTCACGCCCGTGACGGCGATCGTCTTGCCGACAAACGGCGCTTCCGGATCGGTGAACAGACCCGCGATCGAGCGAATCATCATCACCGGATCGAACGGCGCGACGAGATATTCGCTCACGCCGCGGCGCATCAGTTCGCGATAGAGGCGGATGTCGTTGGTCTGGCCGAGGATGACGACCCGGATGTTCTCGTCGCAATATTCTGCGAGTGAGTCGAGTTCGGCCAGAAGCTGGCGCGGATCGCCGGCGCCCTCAATGATCAGCAGGTTCGGCGTCGTCTCGTTGACGTAGTGGTTGATGGCGACGGGAGTGCCGCCTTCGAACACGTCCATCGAGACGTTCTTCATGCGGCGATCCTTCATGATCGTACGCATCAGGCCGAGCGAAGAGGTGCGCGTGCAGAAGGCGTGCACGGTGATTCGCGGAATCGGACGGTCGCCGCCAGTCGGCGCGGACGAGAAGGCGTAGTCGTAACCAAGTCCCTGCCCGGCGGCGTCTTCTTCAGCAACAGCGGCGGGTTCGTCGTGCACCATCGGCGGCTCTTCTTCGACCGACCGCGGCAGCGGCGGCGCGGCGGCGGGCGATTTGGGCTGCAGCCACGCCGCATCGGCGTGGTGGCCGGGCGCGGGCGGCGCGTCGAACTGCTCCGCGTCGTCCGAGAACTCGTCGCTTCCGAAGGTCATGTCTTCATGCGGCGGCGCGGCCTGCGCAGCGAAGGACGTTTGCCCGTGATCGTAAGCCGGCGCTTTCTTCTGCGGCGGCGGCGCGGGCGTCATGAAGCCATCGTCGTCGAACCCGAATTCGGCCTCGGCGATCCCGAGTTCGCTGTCTTCCTCGATCACGAGATCGCCCTGCTGGTCGCGCAGGGCGGCCGCGAATGTCTGGCCGATCGGCGCATCCATATCGAGGTCGAGATCCTGCGCGAGCTGGTCAAGCTCACCGTCGTTGTCAAACCTGTTCCTGGATCCGGTCATGTGCTGCCAGCCTCCTAGTTGCCGACCGCCGAGCTGATGGCGCCGCTCGCGTCGCCATTGCGTTCTGCCGATGTCTTCTCGCCGTTGCGGTATTTCGAAATCACGATGCCACGGCGGTTGATGTCCGCCGGATCCATTGGCTGGTCGCCGACCAGGTCGGAAGGATCAGCGATCATCGCGGCAAGGTTCACCGCGACGGCGCATCCGAAGGACGGCAGCGGAGAGTTCGTACCGGTGAAACTGACGTTGATCTGCGAGATATCCGGGCAATTCGGCACCACCGCGTCATAGGTGCGGTAGCTGATCACGAGTGGCGCCGAGCGGGCGCCGGAAGCGTCATACGGACCTTCGGCGATCTGAGTCGCTTCCAGGCCTTCGGCAAGCATGATCGCGCGGGCATCCGCCGCCGCGCGCATCGCGGAAATATCATCCGGTCCGTTGCTCGGCCGCGAGATGACGACGGCGCCATGGCCTTCATCCTGATAGGCGGCCGCGAAATACTTCACGGCCTCGCGCTCGTTCGTACCCAGCTTCTCGCCGGAGACGAGCGTGTCGATCTTCAGTTCGGCCGTGACTTCGTTGGCCCGGATCTGAGTGTGCTCCCAGCTGGAGTACGCGATCTGTTGTTTGCTCTGGGCGCAGGCGCCCAGAACAGCCAGCGAGACCCCGGCGAGCACGATGTGAAGGCGAGATGACATCTTGCTCTCTCCTAATCCACGATGAAGCCGCTCGAGCCCTTGGGCGCGGGAGCTTTTCCTACGGTCGAGCCAGGCACGGCGTAAACTTCATTGAGCTTGCCGAAGAGAACGGTGCGCAGGTCGCGCGGCGTAACGAAGCCGCGGTCCGGGTCGCGGAAGCCCTGCGGATCGGTCGGATCGACCAGGTAGGGCGTCACGATCACGACCAGCTCGGTCTCGTCGTTGACGAAATCGCGGCTGCGGAACAGCGCGCCAAGGATTGGAATGTCCTTCGCGCCCGGCAGGCCGTCGAGACTCTGACGGGTCGATTCCTGGATCAGGCCGGCGATCACGAGGCTGCCGCCCGAGGGAATCTCGACCGTGGTTTCCGCACGGCGGACTTTCAGGGCCGGAATTGTGAGGATGGCGCTGCTGGTAGGTTCACCCGTGTCTGGATCGATGCCGGTGCCGACACGCGACGAGAAGCCGCCGGTCTGGCTGAGTTCGGAAACCTCGACCGAGACCTGCAGAGAGATGCGACCTTCGGAGAGAACCACGGGCGTATAGCCGAGGCCCACGCCGAACGGCTTGAACGCAACCGTGATCTGGCCCTGGTCTTGCGCCACCGGAACCGGAAACTCGCCGCCGACGAGGAACTTGCCGGCCTCGCCCGAGATTGCGGCGAGGTTTGGCTCGGCGAGCGTGCGTACGACACCAACGCGTTCGAGTGCATCGATCCTCGCCCCGAGGGAGCTTTGCAACGCGGCGCCGACAAGGTTCTGGTATCCAAGGTTAGCAGCGATCCCGCCCAGCGCCGTGCCCTGGATCGGGAAGCCGTTGGCGGAGGCGAAATTGAAGACGTTGTCGAAGCTGTTGCCGGTGAGCTGGCCGAACCCGATGGAGCCAGACAGGTTGATGCCCATCTGCTTTATGACAGAGCGCTGCATCTCGACGAAGCGGACCTTCAGCGTGACCTGGTCCTTGCCGTCGATCGTCATCAGATTGAGGATGCTGGCGTCATCCTTGGCGTAGGGTTTGGCGAGCTGGACAACGCGGTCCGCAGCCGAGAGGTTCGGCACGCGGCCGGCAAGAATGATGCGGCCGTTGACCGCTTCGACCTGGACCTTGCTGGTTGGCACGTATTTCTTGATGAGACCGCGGAGCTGGTCCATGCCGGCGACGCCATCGGTCACCGACACTTCGAGCACTTTCAGCTTGCGGCCGGAGCGGTCGAGAAACACGATATTGCTCTCGCCAGGTGCAACACCCATCACCGCAACGCGGCGGCGGTCGCGCGCTGTGACGTTGGCGATAGCAGGGTTGGCGATGATGATGTCGTCGATGTCGGTGTCGAACTCGATCATGTACGACTTGTTGACCGTGAGCGTGATTTCCTGGCTCACATCCGCGGCGTTGACGTCGGGTACAGTGATCTGCGCCGCGGGAGCGCCGCTGAGCTGCTGCTGATTGTTCTGCGCGAACGCCGGCGCGCCACAGCTGAGCGCCGTGGCAAGGCCAAACAGAACGATGTTGCGGTTGGCTGACATGGATGACCTCAACCTGCGGGCGCCGAGGAAACAGTCTCGCGACCGTATCGATAAACACGCACGCCTTCGGGACCCTGGGCGACGCCGTCGCGATAGACACGGCCGGTCGGCGTTGCGCCCTTGGCCGACTGAAGGTCCGTGATGGAGCGCAGCGTCAGGGAAAGATCTCCGGCCTTCTTGGCGGCGGAAAGCAGCGTCGAATCCTGTTGTGTCAGCTCGAGCGTGGCGCGCGTGCCGATCAGCAGAGGCTCCCGCCCCTCTTCCGGCGCCGGACCATAGACGCCGTCGATGGCGAGGATGCGGACGTTGGCGAGGATGAGGTCAGCGCGATAAGCCGACACCGTATTGGGGCCCGACACGCCCGCAGGCATTTGGCGCGTAAGGATCACATCGACGCGATCGTTCGGCTGGATGAAGCCGCCGGCGGCGGTTTCAGGCGCGATCTCGACCGCGCTCGCGATCATGTTGGGGTTCAGCATCGCGGCCATGGAGCTCGCGTCGCCAGGGTGTGTGGCTTTGCTCAGCGTGATCGGCTCGCCTTCGACCATTTCGAATCGGGCAACGGCGCCAGCCATCTTCTCGAGCGCTTCAGGCTCAGCCTTTTGCTCGATGAAGGAGCCCGTCGCTCCGTTGGCGGGCCATTCCTGCCACTTCAGGTCGTCTGCCGTTATGAACTTGCCGATGGGAATGGCGTGGCGCGCGACCAGCAACTGCTTGGTCGGCACTTCGCGCTTCACAGGCTCAGCTGCGGCCGCGACAGCGGGCGCAGGCTGCTGGATAGATTTGATGAGGAAGACGGACGCTATCGCTGCGCCTGCCGCCACAAGAAGAATGATCAGTCGCACGGGCGACATGAAGGCCCTCCGCCAACGTGTCCAGGGCCGAAACGGGGCCCTTTCCTCACCGCGACAGTTTCACGAGCCCTCTAAAGGTTAGTTAAGAAGCGACTGATGACGGCACAGAGGCCGTTAACCTGGCCAGACAAGAACAAAAGGCTGAAATATTTCTCAGGCGCCGATGCCGGCGAGGCCCGCGACGAGCACCGGAGACGTCGGCGCGGCGAAGAATGCACCGACCGCGATCGCGACGGCGTAGGGCGCTCCTTCCTGGGGGGAAAGCAGACGTTTGGCCCATTCCGTCGTGGGCGCGAGCTTCATCCTGCGCGCGACGATCAATGAAAGAGCGAGCAGGCCGCCGGCGATCGCCATGCCCATGACGAAGGATGAAACGCCTGCGAGCCCGGTCCACAGAGAAGCGGCCGCAATGACTTTCGCGTCGCCGCCGCCGAACACGCCAAGGTAAAAGAGGCCGGCGCACACCAACAAAACTCCCGCGCCGAAAGCGAGATGGAGTCCGATTTGACCGATCGGAAGTCCGGCGGCGAAGGCTGCGGGGAGGAAAGCGGCGGCGAGGATGATCGATACCCAGTTCGGTATCGTCATGGTCGAGACGTCATGCCAGGCCGCGTAAATCAACAGAAGTGGAAACGCCAGGCAGAACAATGACGCGATCATCTTGGCCCCGAAGTTCAGGAAGGACCAACTTACATGAATTCGCTGAAGGAATTCTTGATGATAAGAAGATTCCAAGTAGGTCTGAAATGAAAAGAAGCCGCGGAGTGAACTCCGCGGCTTCCAATTCTACACCAACACTGGCTGGTGAGGAGTTATTACGGGGCAGTTGCCGTCATCGATGAGGCAACCGTGCCGAAGGTCGTGTTGGCGTTCGTGCCCAGCTGGGTCACGCCGCCGATGACGGCAACGGCGATCAGAGCGGCGATGAGGCCGTATTCGATCGCAGTCGCGCCGGACTTGTTCTTCAGGAACTTCATGACGTTTTTCATTTTGCTTCTCCGCAATGCATGGCAGTTAAGTTCCCACCACGCAGTACCATCACCCGTAGTAGGTATGGTCGTTGTACATGAGCTGCCTTAAGACCAAGTGAAACGAAGCAAAAAGTTGCTGGTATTCGCGTTCATCTGTACTTAACCACGCCGGCGCGGATCAAACGAATACTGAAAGCGGATAAACAACGCGTTCGGGAGGCCTGCGCCAGTATCTATAGACTCGCGCGCGCGAGGCCCCTGCCCTCTCCTACGTCGCGACCTGCCAATTTCCTTCTGCGCCAGGCTTTTCTGGCGACCGTTGATCGAAGCCCACTCCGGAATTTTTCGCACATCGCTGCTTTCCGGGGCCGGCCGCCCGCGGCGAGTCCTTTCCCCATCCTTAGTCTTTGATTCAACCTTGCTGCCTATCGTCGGCGGACGCGTTCCATCCGGGAGTCATCCATGACCAAACGTCTTTTCGCTGCGTTCGCGCTCAGCCTAGTGCTTGCGCCGGCTGCGATGGCCGACACCTTCAAGGTCGGCGTCGACCAGACGGTCACGCTGAAACTCACGGCCCCGGCCAACAGCGTCGTCGTCGGCAACGCGACGGTGGCCGATGTTTCGGTCTACGACTCCAACACGCTGCTCATCACCGGCAAGGCGTTCGGCACGACCAACCTGGTCGTCCTCGATCGCGCGGGCAAGACGATCTACCAGAACACGCTGGCCGTCGGCGGCGAGACCGACACGGGCCTCACGATCGTCCGCGGCGGCGGCAACTACAGCTATTCCTGTGTCGACAAGTGCCGCGCGACCCCGATGGTCGGCGACGCGCCGCAGCACTTCCAGGACGTCATGACGACCGTGACCGCCAAGGCCGGTCCGGCCCAGGGCCAGTAAGCTTCTCCGGATTGTTTTAGTGAGCTGAGGCGGGTGGCGCGGAAACGGACCGCGCGCCTGTTGTCGGCTTGAGCGTGAACATCAGCGCAAGCCCGATGCCCAGCAGCACCAGCACCGGCGAGAATCCGATGCGCTGATCCTGGAATGTGCGTGTCGCCCACTCCGCCAGCATCGGACCTAGCCACACGGTCGCAGTGCTCGACAGTGCGAACAGGCCGAAGAACTCCGACGTGCGGTCCTTCGGCGCCAGCGTCACGAGCATATAGCGGCTGGCGCTGATATTGGCGGCGGCCAGCGCCGCAACGAATGCGATGACGCTGAGGTAAAAGACGTCGGACAGCGTGTCGAAAACACCGAGTCCATGCACGACGTGGCCCGACGGGATGAGCCCAAAGAGGATGCTCTCCTTGGTCGTGCCCAGCGCGATGATGACGGCAAGACAGAGAAGCGCGAGCTGAAGCATGATGGCGCGGCGTGGTCCCAGCCGGCGATCAAGGAAGCCGGCCAGCCAGAGGCCGCCGACGACGCCGAAGATCGACGCCCAGATGCCGTAGAGCACATTCTCGACAATGTTCCAGCCGAGCACACCCGATGAATAGACGCCTCCAAGCGCCAGCAGGGCCGTGATGCCGTCCTTGAAGATCAGGCATGCGAGAAGATATTTCATGATTTCCGGGAAGGTCCGGAACAGCCCCTGGATGTACGCATAGCAGCCGACGATCGCGCCCAGCGGATTGAGTTCGCCATTCTTCGAGAAGATCCGCCTCGCCGCGGCGGACCAGCTTCCGCCTGCCGGCGCGCCATCCGGCACGAAGAGGAAGAATGGGACGACGAAAACGATCAGCCAGATCGCGACGAACGGCCCGGTGCCGCGCTGAAGCAGGTATCCCGTGCTCGCGTCGCCGAGCGCCGGCAGCCCGACGGCGATGACCGCCAGGGCGGCAAGGCAAAGCGCGGACGACAATTGTCCGAGGCCAATCCCTGCCCCCGAAATTTGCGATAGCGACTCCGGCCGGCCGGACGACCGCAGCATCGCGTTGTGCATCATCTCGGAATAGGTGTAGCCGACGAAGCCGAGCACCAGGAACGACATGGTGCCGACCACGCCCAACCCGCCCGTGGGCGGGGTGAAAGTCCTCGCGCCATCAGCGCCGGTTTCGATCATGCCTGGAAGCGACCACCAGAGCGATGCGCCGCTGATCATCAGCATGCAGAGGAACACGGCCATCAACGGCTTGCGCCGCCCGCCGCGATCCATCATGGCGCCGAGAACAGGGGCGGTAAGCGCGCCGATGACGCCGGCCCACTTGGTCGCCTCGGCGACTGTCGCCTGCCCCAGGACCGGATCGCCGATGACGTACTGCGCGAAATAGGGTGGGAAGACGTACGTCACGATCAGCATGAAGTACGGGTTGCGGGCGAATTCGAAGAGCGCCCACGAGAAGCCGGATGGCGACATGACGCCTCCGACGCGCGCTTTCATCCGCTCGTCCGCCGCGACTTGCCGGGCTTCGGTGCTGGCGTCCGTCATCCTGGCTCCACAGCCCCCTCGGGCCGGACGTGCGGATGCATCATGGGTGAGTTGCTCCCGCCTGTCGATTCCCCCTTTGGGTCTGGTGGGATTCGTCAATAGAGGAAACCCGGAGAAGCCCGGATCCCCCTAGCGGAAAGGAGGTTCGTAGAAAGAGCGCAGCTTGCGAGAGTGCAGCGCATCGCCGCCCGCCTTCGCAAGGCTTTCCATGGTCTCGATGCCGATACGGATGTGTTCGCCGATCGCCCGCTCGTAGAAGCGGTTGGCCGCACCAGCCAGCTTGATCTCGCCATGCAGCGGTTTGTCGGACACGCAGAGCAGCACGCCATAGGGAACGCGCATGCGATAGCCGTTGGCCGCGATGGTTGCGCTTTCCATGTCGATGGCGATGGCCCGCGACTTGTTGAGCCGCTTGGACGAGGCGGTGAAGCGCAGTTCCCAGTTGCGGTCGTCGGTGGTCACCACCGTGCCGGTGCGCAGGCGCTGCTTCAGTGTATCGCCGGAATCGCCTGTTACCTTTTCCGCCGCTTCCTGCAGCGCGACCTGCACTTCGGCGATGGGCGGAACCGGTATGTCGCGCGGCAGAACTGCGTCGAGCACATGATCGTCGCGCAGATAGGCGTGCGCCAGCACATAGTCGCCGATGCGCTGCGAGTGACGCAGCCCGCCACAATGCCCGACCATGATCCAGCATTCCGGACGAAGCACGGCGAGGTGGTCGGTGATCGTTCTGGCGTTCGAGGGCCCGACACCGATGTTGACCAGCGTGATGCCCGCGCGGTCGTCCGCCATCAGGTGGTAGGCGGGCATCTGGTGGCGGCGCCACGGCCCGTCATTCACCAGCTGCGCGCCACTCTTGGTCCCCCGCTCAATGATGATGCCGCCCGGCGCCGAAAGCCTTTTGTACAATCCGTCCTGCTTCAGCCGCTCGATGGACCATTCTACAAAATGGTCGACATAGCGGTGGTAGTTCGTAAACAGGATGTAGCGCTGCACATGCTCGAATGGCGTGCCGGTGTAGTGCTTGAGGCGCTGCAGCGAGAAGTCGATGCGCGGTGCATCGAACAAAGCCAGCGGACGCACGCCATCCTTGTTGAACATGTCGCCGTCGAGCACCTCGGCGTCGATCACCTCGTCGCCGATATGCTCCAGCCGCGGCGTCGGGAACCAGCGTGCGAACTCGGCTGGCGGCAGCGCCTCGGCGTCGATGTTGCTCGCGTGCTCCAGCACGTAGGGGTATGGGATCTCGGATTTCGAGACGCCCACCTCCAGCTTCACCTTGTAGTCGGCGAAGATGTGGTTGAGCTGTTCGAGGAAATAGCTGCGGAAGAAAGCAGGCTGGGTGATGGTCGTCCGGTAGATGCCCGCCTCTGACAGTTTTGCGAAGGCACGCGACAGCGGCGGCGGCGGGCCGGCAGGCTCGTAGGTCAGCCTCAGCTCGGGATAGCAGAAATCGCCATTGGTCCGGGATTTTGGGTTCGGCGTCTCGCCTGTCGTCACAAACGCTTCGAGCGCAGCCCGCAGCTTCGCAACCGCCATCTCGTAGAGTTCGGTTGCGCGATCGATGGCCTGGTCCGGCGTGAGGCCCTTCCCCGTCATCTTGGAAGAATGGAGATTGAGAGCCCCGCCGTCAATTCGGCGCGGCTAACGGTCTCGAAACGCCGAAACATCAGCCGAAACGCTCTAGGATCTTGTCCACCACTTTCATGGCGATCTGCGGCCGGCGGGCGATCAGCAGGCCAAATCCCGAGACCAGCACGATGGCGGCGACCGGCCGTTCGGTGATGATCCGCTTGGCTGCCTCGAGCGGCAGGTCGACCAGGGCCATGGCCGCGGCCGAGGCCTGTTCGCCATCCTTGTCGTCGTTCTTGTCGGCATGGGCGGGCTGCACGCCTACCCACATCGCAATCGCGGCGACCGCCAGGAAACCTACTGCGGTGGTCGCAAGGGCGGCCGGCCAGGGCATCCAGATCGCGAGCGTCGCCGCGCCGGATGCCGCCAGCATGACGACGCCGGCGACTGCGAGCAGGCTCGCGGCGCCGGCGGCGACAGCTACGCCCTTGGCTCGGTCGATGAATCTCCAGATCACAAACGGCCCCCGTTGGCCCCTTCAATCGACCTAGCGGCGGCTGGTCGTGAGGGCGGCGAGAACGAAGCCCGCGGCAAGTGCGATGCCGACAGCAGCGAAGGGATGCTCGCGAACCTTGTCCTCGAGCACGTCCTTGTACTCAGTCGCCTGGTCGCGGGCGCTATCGGCAACCTTGCCGGCGCGCGCGGCGGCGCGCTTGGCTTCCTCGCTGGCGATCGCACCGGTGTCTTTCAGAAGAGCGGCAAGATCGGCGCGCAGGGCCTTCATGTCGTTCTTGAGGGCTTCGAAATCGGTTTTCATGGCGGCGGACGCGGGCGCGCCATTGCCGGTAGTGCTGGTTGAGGACGACATAGGCTTCTCCCGGGCAAGGTGCGACGTCACTATGAACGTCGCCCCTTCATATAGGGTTTCACGCGCCCGAAAATATGGCAGGCGTCGTTAATCCCTGAAAACCATGCAGGATCAGCGCCGCGCCCCTAAGGGCAAACGGGGGGTAAATGCCGCCGCCCTACTCCGCGGCGACCTTCTTCTGCGACTTGTCGAAGTTGGCCCACACGCCTTCCGCGCCGTGCCAGTCTCCGCCAGTCGCCCCTTTGGAGTATTCCGTCGCGCGCTGCTCGAAGAAGTTCGCGTGCTCAACGCCGTTGAGGATTTCCGACAGCCAGGGGATGGGGTGCTCTTTCACCCCGAAGATCGGCTGCAGCTTGAGCTGCCCCAGGCGCCAGTCGGCGATGTAGCGGATGTAGTTCTTGATGTCCTGCGCCGTCATGCCCTGCACCGGCCCCATCGAGAAGGCGAGATCGATAAAGGCGTCCTCCATCCTGACGACGGTGCGGCAGCACTCGACGATGTCGTCCTTGACCTCTTGCGTCAGCGCGCCGGTTTCGGCCGCCAGCGTGTGGAAGATACGGATCATGCCTTCGCAGTGAAGGCTCTCGTCGCGGACCGACCAGGACACGATCTGGCCCATGCCCTTCATCTTGTTGAAGCGCGGGAAGTTCATCAGCATCGCGAACGAGGCGAAGAGCTGCAGGCCCTCGGTGAAGGCGCCGAACATGGCGACCGTCCGCAGGATGTCCGCATCACTGTCGACCCCGAATTTCTGCATGTAGTCGTGCTTGTCCCGCATCTCCTTGTACTGCGTGAAGGAGGAGAATTCGCTGTCCGGCATGCCGATGGTTTCGAGCAGCAGGGCGTAGGCGGCGATGTGGACGGTCTCGATGTTGGAGAACGCCGCCAGCATCATCTTGATCTCGGTCGGGCGGAACACCCGCGAGTAGCGCTCCATGTAGTTATCGTTCACCTCGACGTCCGACTGGGTGAAGAAGCGAAAGATCTGCATCAGCAGGTTGCGCTCCTGGTCGGAGAGCTTGCTCGCCCAGTCCTTCACGTCCTCGCCGAGCGGACTCTCTTCCGGCATCCAGTGGATCTGCGGCTGGCGTTTCCAGAAGTCGTAGGCCCACGGATAGCGGAACGGCTTGTAGGAGTGCGACGGCGTCAGCAGGCCGGCGCGCACCACGGAGGGGGGCATTTCAGGCTTCGTTGAGTCGGTCATAGTTCCCTCCAGCCAGTCATAGAAACAGGGCTGAACACCATATCTAGGGTCAGAACTCTGTCACAAGAACTATATATTGATCGCCGAGGGTTGACGGTTAGTTGACGCCCCGGACCGCCCGAGTCTGTCACAACGACCTTCGCTGGCCAGACGCAGGCGGGTGCGATCCACAGGTGAAATGGGGCCGCATGGCCGCAGGGCGAGTCGCCGCACTGCCCTGCCCCGGCGCCAGGCGCAGCCGGAAAGGATTCGGGCCGCTTTCGCGGCCCGTCGGGAAAATCCCGGTTGTCGGAAAGCCTAGTGGTTCAGCGTGAAGCTGAAGGCCGCGAAATGGTCTTTGCGGCGCACGTCACGGTCGCCGGTCATGTCGTTGAACGACAGCTCGCGCTCCACGATGCCGAGCGACATCTGGCCGCCACCCTTGACCGACCAGGCGACGCCTGCCTGCAGGTCGCCCACAGTAGCCTGGTCGCGCAGCGATAGGCCGTTCATCGCGGTCCTGTCCGCGGCGTTCCAGACCAGCGCCTCGTTGTCGGCGCCGATGAAGAAGTACCAGGACGGCGCAGGCGCGTCCTTGCCGCGCAAGTCACGGTCCGCGAGGTTCGTGCCGATACGGACCTCGGCGCCGGTGCGCGCGACGTTGTTGCCGCCGTAATCGCGCTGGATCTGCGCCCGCGGCGTGATCGACAGGTCGAGGCCGAGGCCGGTGCGTTCGGCCGATGCGGCGAAGGAGACTTCTGCGCTCCACATATCGCCACGCATGGCGCGGACCGGCATAGGCGTGGAAAGATCGAGAGCCTCGAACCGCGCAGCCTGGTCGGGGCGCGCCCAGTTCGTGGGGCTGAAATCATTGCCGACTTTGATGGGCAAGCCGAAGGTCGAGTCGGGGGCGTTCTTGGAGAAGATGGAATCGATGGGCGTCGTCGAGCCCTGGAAAGCCTGGCCCCCTTTCACCGGTCCGACGTCGCCCACGGTCAGCAGGCTGGAGTCGGAATCGGAAGGGGGCGTCGTGCAACCGAGGCACGAGGCGACCAAAACACTACCTGCAAGACTGGCAATCATTCGAACTGCTCGTCCCAGACACCGAAGTCCCCGAGCGTGTGCTCAGCTTCTTACCAAATCCATAATGGATCAGGCGAAATTGAGTTCCACGCCGCTAACCGCTTCTTAGTCGGTCGTCTCCTTGGGAGGTTAAGTCAGAACCGCCTTCGGAACAACCGGCCTCCTCTCCTGAGTGAACAGCAAAAAGGCGGCCCTCGAGCCGCCTTTTCCAGTGTGCAGTGCAGCAATTCGCCCAAAAGGGCTTATTGGCAGGCGAGACATTCCTCGTAGTCGGTCTTGCCGCGGCCCATGTCGAGCGTCGCCGCCGAGCGCTCCGAGTTGGCGAAGCCCGCTCGCTGTATCGATTTGGAACGGCAGTAGTAGAGCGATTTGAGCCCCTTCTCCCACGCCGTCCAATGCAACATGTGCAGGTCCCACTTATCGATGTCCGCCGAGAGGAACAGGTTCAGCGACTGCGACTGGCAGATATAGGGGGTTCGGTCGGCCGCCAGTTCGATGATCCAGCGCTGGTCGATCTCGAAGGCGGTGCGGAACACCAGCTTCTCGTGCTCAGTCAGGAAGTCGAGGTGCTGGACCGAACCCTCGTGCTCGAGGATCGACGCCCAGGTGCCCGGCGTGTTGTTGTTGGTTTTTTCCAGGACCGCTTCGAGGAACGGGTTCTTGACCGAGAACGAGCCCGACAGCGTCTTGTGGGTATAAATGTTGGCCGGGATCGGCTCGATGCCGGCCGAGGTGCCGCCGCAGATGATCGAGATCGACGCCGTCGGCGCGATCGCCAGCTTGTGAGAGAAGCGCGCCATGACACCGCAATCGGCGGCGTCCGGGCAGGCGCCCCGCTCTTTCGCCAGCTTCACCGAGGCGGCGTCCGCGCCGCGCCGGATGTGCTTGAACATCGCGTTGTTCCAAGCCTTGGCCGTCGCCGATTCCATCGGCACGCCCTGGGACTGCAGGAAGGAGTGGAAGCCCATCAGGCCGAGGCCGACCGAACGCTCGCGCTGGGCTGAGTAGACCGCGCGGGCCATTTCCTTCGGCGCGCGCTCGATGAAGTCTTCGAGCACGTTGTCGAGGAAGCGGAACACGTCTTCGAGGAACAGCTCCTCGCCCTTCCACTCAAGGAATTTCTCGGCGTTGACCGAGGAGAGGCAGCAGACCGCCGTGCGGTCCTGGCCGAGGTGGTCGACGCCGGTGTGGAGCATGATCTCCGAGCACAGGTTCGACTGGCGCACCTTGAAGCCCAATTGCCGTTGATGGGCCGGCATGGAGTTGTTCACGGTGTCGGAGAAGATCAGGTAGGGCTCGCCGGTCGCCATGCGGAGTTCGAGGATTTTCTGCCACAGCTTGCGGGCCGAGATGTCCTTCATCGGAAGCTCGGACTTCGGCGAGCGCAGGGTGAATTGCGCATCCTGCTTCACCGCTTCCATGAATTCGTCGGTGATGTTGATGCCGTGATGGAGATTCAGGGACTTGCGGTTGAAGTCGCCCGCCGGTTTCCGGATTTCCAGGAACTCCTCGATCTCCGGGTGGTGGATGTCGAGATAGCAGGCGGCCGAGCCGCGCCGCAGCGAGCCCTGCGAGATCGCCAGCGTCAGCGAGTCCATGACGCGGATGAAGGGGATGATGCCCGAGGTCTGCCCGTTCTGGCCGACCTTCTCGCCGATCGAGCGGACCGAGCCCCAATAGGTGCCGATGCCGCCGCCGTTCGAGGCCAGCCAGACGTTCTCGTTCCAGGTCTCGACGATTCCATCGAGGCTGTCGGACACGGTGTTCAGGAAGCAGGAGATCGGCAGACCGCGGTCAGCTCCGCCGTTCGACAACACAGGCGTCGCCGGCATGAACCACAGCTTTGAAATGTAGTCATAAATCCGTTGTGCGTGCTCGCTATCGTCCGAATAGGCGGTCGCGACTCGCGCAAACATGTGCTGGTACGTCTCGCCCGGAAGAACGTAACGGTCGTCCAGAGTCTTCTTGCCGAAGTCCGTCAGCAGGTTGTCGCGCTCAGGATCGATCCGGATTCCGTCCACCAGACGGAGGTTCGCGTGCGCTTTGGGTTTGCCGCGGCGGGCGATGGTTTTTTCGGCGGTGGTGACGGCTTCAGCGGACATGGACCACTCTCATTGGGGCCAAATAGGTAAATTGCTGCCGCGGCTGGCGAAACCCAACTGATTGGTGTCCAGCGCCAGCCCCGACGCTACATATAGTGTCGTCATAACCCTAATGGACCGTCAACAGGGCGAGCGCGGGAATCTTTTCGCTTATCCACCGGGAAGAAAATAGCTGATTTAATCCTCATTAACCATTGACGGCGCATACGCCCGGCATCGCACCGACTCGGGACCCGGCGCGACCTTCTGGAGCCCCCTTAAGGGGGAACTCCACGGTCGCTGCGGGCCCGGTCACCCGGACTTTCCCAGCTAGTGAAAGATCTTGAGCACACACGGGACGACGCCTGTGACGGCGTCCGCCACAGGACGGCGGGTTCTTCGGGCGGGGAAGCGTCCGGAGCGTCGGAGTGGGCGAACGGCCCCTCGGCCCCGGGATGACCGGCGCGGCCATCGCTTGGTGGCCATCGCACGACGGAACTCGCGGCCCCGCTCGCAACCCCATCGGCCACCATCAACCGGCGCTGCCCGATGGGTGCTCGTCCCCCCACGTTGTCTTGGGCACGCTATTTCGGTGACAGCGCACCGCCCGCAGGCCACGAACCGTTGCGAACGCGCTTCGCGGAAAACTCGACATACTTTTCCGGCTCGCCTTTTTCCGGCACGCGCGTCGCCGTTTGGGTCCACACGCCGTTTTTCACCACCGCCTCATACCGGATGATGGTCTGCCGGTTAGATGGAACCTCCCAGGCGAAACCGTTTGCGGTTACGTCCAACGGATAATCGCCCCAGCGCCCGGCCGAATAGGAACGCATCGAATAGCTCTTGCTGTCCGGATCGTAGGAGATGATCGCAAGCGTATTGAAGCTCTGGCGCCCGCCTGTCTCGTAGCCGCGGCTCTCTATCATTCGAACCGTGCCGTCGAGCATCGTCCCGGCGCGCTCGGTCTGCACCATCGGCGTCCAGCCTTCCTTGCGCAGGAGTTTCGACGGCCCACGCCATTCGCCATCGAGAAACGCCAGCGCCTTCATCGCTTCGTGCTGCGCCAGTACGCGCTTCGACGGCCCCGCTTGCGTTTTCGCCTGCTTGACCGGCGCCGACGGCGCGCTCACGCGCTTCAGCGGTTCGCTGACCTTCACTTCAGCTTTCACCTGCTCGGCTCTCACCTGCGTTGCTGATTGGTGCTGCGCTGACGCCGAACCCGCCGCCAACGCGAAGACCGACAGCCCCGCCACCCACAAAGTCCGCATGATCCCCTCCACCCAGCGCGTTGTGCTTCAACGCTCGAAACTATGTTCGCCTTTTGTTCCAAAAGTCAATTGCACTTTTTGGATCAGCGCAACCGCTCACAGATTCAGCAATTGGGGATCGCCGCCCTGGGCCGCGATGTTGACCGTCACCGACCGCTCGGTCGCGAAGCGCGAGAGATAGTGCGGCCCGCCGGCCTTGGGCCCGGTTCCCGACAATCCCGATCCGCCGAAAGGCTGCACGCCGACGACGGCGCCGATGATCGTCCGGTTGACGTAGACATTGCCCGCCCGGACCGACGCCTTCACACGCTCGGCAAAACCTTCGAGCCGGGAATGGATGCCCAAGGTAAGGCCATAGCCTTTGGCCGAAAGTTCCGCCCCGACCTTCTCGATGTCGTCCGGATCGTAGCGGATGACGTGCAGGATGGGGCCGAAGACTTCTTTGTCGATCGGGTCGAGCGAGGGAAGCTCGACGAGCGCCGGGCCGAAATACGTGCCCTGGATCGCCAGGTTGCCAACATCGACTTGGAAGACGCCGTCCGCCTTCGGCTTGATCGCATCCAAGTGCGCCTGAAGCACGCCTCGAGCTTCGACATCGATGACGGGGCCGACATCCGTCGCCGGATCGGTCGGGTCGCCGATGGACAAGACTTCCATCGCGCCCTTCAGCATCTCGACGATGTCGTCCGCCGTCTCATGTGGCAGGAAAAGGATGCGCAGCGCGGAGCACCTCTGCCCCGCCGAGCGGAAGCCCGACATCACCACGTCGTCCACCACCTGCTCCTTGAGCGCGGTGGTATCGCAGAACAGCGCGTTGAGCCCGCCCGTCTCCGCGATCAGAGGCGCGATGGCGGCGTCCTTGGCTGCGAGCTGCCGGTTAATGATCCGCGCGACTTCCGTCGAGCCAGTAAAGGCGACGCCGCCACAGCGCGCATCGCCGGTCAGCTTCGCGCCGGCCTTGCCGTCGCCGGTGATGAGATGCAGCGCCTCGACCGGCAGGCCGGCAGCGTGGAACAGTTTTACCGCTTCGAACGCAATCAGCGGTGTCTGTTCAGCGGGCTTGGCCAACACGGTGTTTCCGGCCGCCAGCGCCCCGGCGATCTGGCCGGTGAAGATGGCCAGGGGGAAATTCCTCGGGGATATGCAAACGAAGACGCCCCGCCCCATCAGCTCCAGCGCGTTGGTTTCGCCTGCGGGTCCCGGCAGAGTTTCGAGGCCTGCGAATTTCCGCTCCGCCTCGTCGGCGTAGTAACGGCAGAAGTCGACGGCCTCGCGCACTTCCGCGATGCAATCGTCCAGCGTCTTGCCGCCCTCGCGCGCCAGGATCGCTATCAGTCGCTCGCCGTCTTCCTCGAGCGTATTGGCCATGGCGTTGAGCAGGTCGGCGCGCTTTGGTCCGCCGACATCGTTCCAGGCCGGCTGGAACGCCGCCGCCGACTTGTATGCTGCTTCAATGTCCTTGTCGGTCGCCGTCGCGACCGTGCCGAGCACCCGCTTGCGGTCCGCCGGCGCACGCACCTCTTCGCCGTTCGCCGTCACCGCCTTGCCAGCGACGATGGGTCCGGCTGCAATCGGCCCGCCGCCATCCTGCGCGATCACTGCGGCGACAACGCGGTCGCGCACTTCCTTCTGGCTGAGGTCCAGCCCGCGCGAGTTGAGGCGCGACGGCCCATAGAGATGCGGCGGCGCCGGAATGCGCGGATGGCGCCCGGGCGAGGCCGACAGCGCGATATAGGGATCAGTGGCGATACGCTCCGCCGGAACGTCTTCGTCGAGGAAGGAATGCACGAAGGACGTGTTGGCGCCGTTCTCGAGAAGCCGCCGTACGAGATAGGGCAGCAGGTCCTGGTGCTCGCCCACCGGCGCATAGACGCGCACGTTGCGATCGCGGCCGGCCGCCTTGTAGAGGGCGCCGCCCATCCCGTGCAGCCGCTGGAACTCGTAGTCGGTACGCCCCCGCGCCATCAGCTCGATCGCCGCCAGCGTGTGCGCGTTGTGGGTCGCGAACTGCGGATAGATCGACGGCCCCGCCTCGATGAGCAGCTTCGCGCAGGCCAGATAGGACACATCCGTACCCGGCTTGGTGGTGTAGACGGGATAGTCCGGCTGGCCTTCGACCTGGGCGCGCTTTACTTCCGAGTCCCAGTAGGCGCCCTTCACCAACCGCACCATCAACCGCCGCTGCGACTTCTGCGATAGCTCGCCCAGCCAGCGCACGACATTTTCGGCGCGCTTCTGGTACGCCTGCACCGCAAGGCCAAGCCCCGTCCAGCCGGCGAGATCCTTCTCCTTGGTCAGCTTCTCCAGTAGCTGCAGCGACAGCACCAGCCGGTCGGCTTCCTCGGCGTCGAGCGTGAAGTTGATGTTCTGCTTGGCCGCCCGCTTCGCGAGCTCCAACACCATCGGATAAAGCTCGCGATGCACGCGCTCGCCCTGCACAGCGCGATAGGCCGGATGCAACGCCGACAGCTTTACGGAGATGCCGTCCGCTGAATCCGGCGTAGCCCCCGTGCGGGCCTTGCCGACCTCGCCGATCGCATCGGAATAGCTTTCGAAATAACGCTGCGCGTCCACATTCGTTCGCGCGCCCTCGCCCAGCATGTCGAAGGAGTGCGACGCCGCCTCGCCCTTTTTTACCGTGCGCTGGCCCCGCTTGATGGCTTCCTTGATGTTGCGGCCCATCACGAACTGCTGGCCCATGATGCGCATCGCCTGCATCATCGCGGCGCGGATCACCGGCTCACCCGCCTCGCGCACCATGCGCTGAACGAAACCGGCGGGATCGCTCGTAGCATCCTCCGGCGGCGTCACGATTCGCCCTGTCAGCATCAATCCCCAGGTCGACGCGTTGACCAGCAGGCTGTCCGACTTGCCGCGATGGTCGGCCCAGTCGCCCGACGCGATCTTCTCCGCGATCAGCGCATCCGCCGTGTCGGCGTCCGGCACGCGCAGCAGCGCTTCGGCGAGGCACATCAGGGCAAGGCCCTCGGGATTCGAAAGCCCGAACTCCTCCAGGAAGGTTTCCATGGCGCCGGTGCGCTGCGTCTCGGCGCGCGCCTTGAGGATGGTGTCCCTCGCCGCCGCCGCGACAGCGCGACGCTCCGCCGCATCGAGCGCCGGGTTGGCGAGCATCTCGGCAACGCGCCTGCCCTCGTCCTCGAATTTTCCCTTGTCCAGAGCGTCCGGAAAGGCGGATGCGGACGTAGCGCGCTTTGTCATGCGAGGAAGACCCTGAACGGCGTAGCTCGAATCGTGGCGGACGCCTTATTCTAACCTTACCATGGACGTAGCCGCTTCTGGCCCGCTATCACAACGCCGGGCAAGCCCGCCACCTTAGGAACAGCGCCACTCATGCGCATCATGCTTGTAACCGATGCCTGGGACCCGCAGGTCAATGGCGTCGTGCGCACGATGAAGCGCGTCATCGCCGAATGCGAAGCCATGGGCCATGAGTGGGACGTCGTCTCGCCCAACGGCTTCAAGACCATTCCGCTGCCGACCTATTCCGAGATCAGGCTCGCCTTCGGCGCCAAGGAAATCATCGAGGAGCGCTTCCTCGAATTCGAGCCCGACGCCATCCACATCGCGACCGAAGGCCCGCTCGGCTGGGCGGCGCGCGCCGTCTGCCTCAAGCACAAGTTTCCCTACACCACGAGCTATCACACACGCTTTCCGGAATACATCGCGGCGCGTTTCTGGTTCCTGCCGACGTGGGTGGGCTACATGTACGTCCGCGAATTCCACAAATACTCCGGCCGCGTGATGGTCGCGACCAATTCGATGCGCGAGGAGCTGGAGTCCAAAGGCTTCAAGAACCTCGCGCCCTGGTCGCGCGGCGTCGATACCGATCTCTTCCACCCATCGAAGCGCCGTGACGACCGCGGCCCGATGAAAGGCATGAAGGGTCCGATCTGGCTCAATGTCGGGCGCGTCGCGGTCGAGAAGAACATCTCCGCCTTCCTCGATACGCAGATCGAAGGAACGAAAGTCGTCGTCGGCGACGGGCCGCAGCTTGAGGCGTTGAAGGAAAAGCATCCCGACGTCCACTTTCTAGGCGTAAAGCAGGGCGATGAACTCGCGGCCTGCTTTGCCAATGCCGACGTCTTCGTCTTCCCCAGCCTCACCGACACGTTCGGCCTCGTCATCCTCGAAGCCATGGCCGCGGGAACGCCTGTCGCCGGCTTCACGGTGCCAGGCCCGCGTGACTTAATCCCCGGCTCGCACGCCGGCGCGATCGACGACGACCTCGCCAAGGCATGCATGGAGGCGCTGAAGTGTTCGCGCGAAGCCTCGCGCAAATACGCCGAGACCTACTCCTGGCAGGCCTGCGCCGAGCAGTTTATCAACAATCTGGAGCCCCTGCCGGTGCCCGAACGCCGCCGGTTCTGGAAGCGCCTTGCACGCCTGCGGCACGCCCTTCGCCTGCGCCGCCGCAAACCGCTTCCTTCCGACGCAGTCGAGCCGCCGCGTACCGATACGACCCCAGCCGAAGCAGACTGATTGAAAACAAAGAAGCTTTTCGTTGCGCAACCGGCATGGCCCGTCCGGCGTTGATTTGCCATGTCCACGCCGGTCCTCACGGTTAATCTGTCGTCAACCCGGCTCCGGGACCCTCTCCCGGGCATGCAACTTGCTCAGCCCCGTGCATACGCAGCGGTCGCGCAACCTGGCCGCTCAGGCAAAACCGGCATGGCCGCCAAGGCGATCATACTCGCAGCTTCCCTGCTCGCCATCGCACCGGCGGTCGCCGCAGCTTTCTGGCCGGAACGCAGCGCCGATAGCCCGACCCGCGCTGTGCAGATCAGCGGCCCGATCATTGGCTTCACGCAATCGCATAGTCGCATCCAGGTGCGCCTCACTCCCGCCGGCACCGAAGCCGAACGCGAAGCCCGCAGCCAGCTGGTCGTCACCGACGCCGAGGGCGACCAGTTCGCCATTCCGCTCAAGCGCGGCCAGACCTGGGCCAGCGCCGAGCTACCGCATAATCTTGCGGACGCAGCGTCACTCGAGATAACCGTCCGCTAGTCCGGACTTTTCCCTGCTCTGCCCCCCTTCTCCCGCATTGTCGCCGGTGACGATCGTGTCGATACTCCCCCACGATCACGGGGTGCGAGGGATCATGACCAGACTGTTTCCGATGTTGGCCCGAGCAGCAGTCGCGTGCTGCCTCGCGCTCATGCTGACGTTTCCGGCCGCTGCTCAGGCGATGTGGACATTCGAGGGCGTTTCATTCCCCGCGCGTGACGGCTGGTGCTCGACGACCGTCAACCAGGGAACAGATGATGAGCGGGACCTGGCCCTGGAAGTCAGACCTTGCGGCCAGGAATTCCCTTATATGTCGCTGGACATTGGTTTGCCCGGCGACCAGCCTGGCGCGCGCGATGCCACGGCTCTTTACGATCAAGGAGTCGCCTACGCCAACACTCCGGACGCCAAGGCGCTTGTGAAGGGCGTGGTCACGGACAATCACGGTGCGTGCTCCGAGAAGAGCTATTCCGTGGACACCAATCCGGTTCCGGGCGTGAAGGGGTTCACCGTGTACGCGACCTTCCTCTGCAGCAGCGCCGAACCCAAGGATCAGACGGTCCGCAATTTCACGTCTTTCGCCGTCGCGCCCGACAATGCGGTCTGGATCGTGGCGTTCGACTATCCGCTCGCGCCGCTGACCGGCGGCGACATCGCGATGCTGCAGAGTGCGGTCGCGACCATTCAGTTCAGACGCTGACGGCGACTACTTAGGACGTTCCGTCATCGCCTCGAACGCCCGCGCGCTCGTCGCCATCGCCTGGCGGCGCTCGATGGGTAGCGGGATCAGCCCCTTGTCGATGAGATAGCCCTCATCGCCCCACGCCCGCTCGTCGGTGAAGGCCTGGATGAATTCCTTCAGCCCAGCCACCACGCCGAGGTGCGCCTTCTTCAGATAGAAATACAGCGAACGGGAAATCTCGTACTTGCCCGAGGCGATCGCCTCGAAAGTCGGCGCATCGCCGTCGATGAGCGCGCCGCGGATGCGGTCCTCGTTCTGGATCAGGAAGGAGAAGCCGAACACACCCAGCGCCTCCGGATTCTTGGTGAGCCGCTGCACAATGGCGCCGTCATTCTCGCCGGCGTCGATCCACGCCCCGTCCTCGCGGATGGCATGGGCGATCTCGGTGAAAAGCCCGGCATCGTCCTCTTCGATCGCCTTTAGCATCGGGAATTGCCTCGCGCCCGGCGCCATCGCGAGTTCGAGGAAGGCGTCGCGTGTGCCCGAAGACGGCGGCGGCCCGAACACCTGGATCGGCAGGTCCGGCAGCTCGGCCGAGATGTCGGACCAGCGCTTGTAGGGGTTTGGAACGAGACGACCGTTGACCGGCACTTCGCGGGCGAGCGCCAGGAAGATCTCGCGCAGGGTCAGATCGAAAGCTTCGGCCCGCTTGGCGTTCGCCAGCACGATGCCGTCATAGCCGATCACCACCTCGACGATCTCGGTGACGTTGTTGGCGCGGCAGAGATCGTACTCCGACCCCTTTATCCGCCGCGACGAGTTGGCGATATCGGGGAAGTTCTGCCCCACCCCCTCGCAAAACAGCTTGATGCCCGAGCCCGAGCCGTTCGCCTCGACGATGGGCGTCGGGAAGTTGGTGTTGGCCCCGAACTGCTCCGCCACCGTGGTCGAGAACGGAAACACGGTCGAGGAGCCGACGATCCGGATTTCCCGCGCCGCTGCGACGCCAGCTGTCGCTACCGCAGCGAAAGCCAGAATTGCCGTCCTGATGCCGGATTTCATTGAAACCACCTTGCCAACACCGGGTCACTAGACCCGGTTTGCGACAGTTCCGTGAAGACTTGTGGAAAACAAAAACGGCCCGGATTTCTCCGGGCCGCTTCTGTTCAAACTGAAGGCTTCTAGTCGACCGGATTGCCGTTCGGATCGACCACCACGATGTCGCCGATATTCAATTCCCGAATACCCTTCTCGATCTTGGCGCGGTCGCCGACCACCACCCAAACCTGGTTCTGGTCCGGAATCAGCCGCTTGGCGATCGCCTGCACCTCGGCCTGCGTCACCGTGCGATAAGTGTCGGCATACTTGTCCCAATAGTCCGCCGGCAGGTTGTAGGTCTCCATGTCGGAGAGCGAAGCCAGCACGGCGTCATTGGTCTCCCACCGGCTCGCCATGCCGAGGATGGTGTTGGTCCTCACAGTGTCGAGCTCCGCCGCCGAATAGGGCCGCTTGCCGACGACGTCGTTCAGCTCCTTGCGGATTTCCGCCATGGCGCCCTTGGTCTGGTCGGTCTGGACCGGGGCATTGATCGAGAATGTCCGCGGACCGCGACCCGAACCCGCGCCGAGCGACGAGCGGGAGCCGTAAGACCAGCCCTTGTCTTCGCGCAGGTTCATGTTGATGCGGCTGTCGAAGTTTCCGCCGAAGCCGGCGTTGAACGCGGTGAACCTCGTGTCCTCCGCCGGATTGCGCGGCGCCTGCACGGACGAGACCTGGATGATCGACTGCACCGAGCCGGGACGGTCTACCAGATAGACGATCGGCTTGGTCGGGCGCACGCCGTTCGGCACCGTCTCCGGTTTGCCCGGCGCGTTGCCCCAGCCGCGCAGGGCCGCTTCCAGCTTGGGCGTGATTTCCGCCATCGTGATGTCGCCGACGACAACGAGCGATGCGTTGTTCGGTCCCCACCAGCGCTTGTGGAACTCGGCGACATCCTGCCGGGTCAGCTTCTGCATGTCCTCGGGCGTCGTCAGCTTGCCATAGGGATGGTTCGCGCCCCAGAGCGCCCTCGACGTGACGCGGCCGGCAATGCCGTTCGGGTCGCGAAGCTGCTGGCGAAGCTGCTGGACCATCTGGTCCTGCACGCGCTTGAAGTCAGCTTCGCCATAGGCCGGATTGCGGATCACGTCGGCCCAGATCGGCAGCACCTGATCCAGCGTCGGCTTCAGCGCCATCATCTGAGCGCTGGAGTTCTCCGCGCCGCCGCCGACGAACACGAAGGCGCCCAGCCGGTCGAGTTCTTCGGCGATCTGCAGCGCCGAACGCGTGGTCGTCCCCTCGTCCATCAGGTTGACGGAGAGGCCGCCGACGCCCGGCTTTTGCGACATGAAGTCGGAGGGGAAGCCGGTATCGACCGACATGCTGATCGAGACCGTCGGCGTATCGTGCCGCTCCGCCAGCAGGATCTTCATGCCGTTGGACAGCGTGGCCGTCCCAAATTTCGGGAACTTCGCCGCCGCCACCGACTCCGGCTGCGGCACCTTCGCGCGATCGACCTTGGCGTTCGACGCCGTGAAGTCCGCGAACGGCATGACGGTGATCGTGTAGTTATTCGCGTCGAGCCATTTTCGGCTTGCCACCGCAACCGTTGCTGGCGTCGCCGCCTCGAGCCGCTTCACCGAATCCTTCCAGGCATTGCCGTCGCCGGCATAGGTTTCCCACGTCGCCAGCAGGCTCGCCTTGGCCGTCGTCGTGCCGAGCTGCTGCACGATGCCGGAGATGTTCTGCACCTGGATGCGTTCGACCTCGGCCTGCGTCGGCCCGTCGCGCAGCAGCTTCTGCAGCTCCTCGTCGATCACCTTCTCGATGTGGTCGAGGTCGGCGTTCGGCTTGGCCGTCACGACGATGCGGAACTGGCCCGCGATCTCGCTCTGCCCCGCCGAGGCGGAGACCTGTGTTGCGACCTCCTCGTCATGCACCAGCCGCTTGGTGATGCGGGCGTTCTTGTCGCCCGCCAGCGCGTAGGCGGCCACATCCAGCAGCTCGCCGTCCGGATGCCCCAGCTCGGGGATGTTCCAGGTCTTGTAGATGCGCGGCGCGGCGACGCGGTCGTACATCACCTCGCGCTGGTTCTCGGCCAGACGCGGCACCCACGACTTGGGCTGCGTCGGCGGCGGGCCCGGCGGAATCTCTCCGAAATACTGCTCGACCTTCGCCTTGGCCTCTTCAGGCTTGATGTCGCCAGCCAGCACCAGCACCGAGTTCGCCGGGCCGTACCAGGTGCGGAACCACTCGCGCACATCGTCCAGCTTGGCGGCGTTGAGATCCTCCATCGAGCCGATCACCGTGTGGCCGTACGGATGCTCCGGCGGATAGGTCGCGGCGACGATGTGGTTGAACACAGTGCCGTAGGGCTGGTTCTCGCCCTGGCGCTTTTCGTTCTGCACGACGCCCCGCTGCTCATCCAGCTTCGCCTGGTCGACCGCGCCGAGCAGGTAGCCCATCCGGTCGGACTCCAGCCAAAGCACCGTGTCGAGCGCCTCTTTCGGCACGGTCTGGTAGTAGTTGGTGCGGTCGGTCGAGGTCGAGCCGTTCTGATTGGTTGCGCCGATCTTCTGCGTCGCCTTGAAGAAGTCGTCGTTGAAATGCTCAGAGCCATTGAACATCAGGTGCTCGAACAGATGCGCGAAGCCGGAGCGCCCCTTCGGCTCGTTCTTGGAGCCGACGTGATACCAGAGATGAAACGTCACCGTCGGCGTCTTGGTGTCTTCATGCACCAGCAGCGTCAGCCCGTTCTTCAGCGTGTACTTGGTGTACGGAATATCGAGCTTCATCTGCGACAGCTGCTGCATCAGCGGCGAGGCAGGCGGTTGGGCTGCGGCCGCGGCGGCTGCGACCGGCGTCGGCGCGACGGGCGCTTCGGCTGCCGGCGTGGCGGTCGTCTGGCACGACGCGACGATCATCGCGGTGAGCGTCACTCCGGCTGTGAGCTTCATCCTGTTGAGCATCGGTTTCCCCATCTGAACTCGCCGTTTGCCGCGCGATTACCGCTACACTCTAGGCAGGCGTTATCGAGAAGCAATAAAATACCGCCGGGTTTCCCTTTGCCCCCGCGTCTTGTGATCGGCCAGTGATCCGGATGCGATCAGGCTTGGCTCCCGGGTCCGTAGATCGGCCCACCGTGCGCCGCATATGCCTTCAGCACCGCGACGCCCTCCTCCCGTTTCACGCCTGCTTCGAACACCACGCCGCGTGACTCCATCTCGGCGCGGAGCTGGCTACAGCCCGCGCCCTCGATGAAGCCGATCGCCTGCGCGTCGTCGCGCAACGCCGACCAGACGATCCGTCCGACATTGGCCCAGTGCAGCGCGCCGAGGCACATGATGCACGGCTCGCACGACGAAAAGAGCGTCACACCGCCCGGCTGCTCCAGCGCGTGGCCCGCCAGCGAGATGGCGACCGTCTCGGCATGGAGCACCGGGTTGCCCGTCGGTATGGCGAGGTTGATCCCGACCGCGACGATCTCCCCGCTCCTCTCCGCGCGCACCACCGCGCCAAACGGACCGCCGCCGCTCCGTGCGACATTTTCGCGGGCAAGGGCGATAGCGAGGCTCATGCAAGCGGCATCACTGGCTGGCGCCGGCGGCAGCGAGCGCGTCGCGAGCCATTCCGGCAGGCGGATCTCCGCCGACATCGCCGCCATGATGAACACTCCTTCAGCTATGTCCGCACGCTCTGATTAATCTTGCGAATCAGGCGAACGAAAACCGAATCACCGCGCGGAGAATCCCGTCTGACTCTCGTCAGCGGGCGCTCGCTGACTCTCATGACGCACACGCCGTCTACTAATTGATCGCAATTTCTCGGTAACTCTCGGCAACCCGCTGACGGGCCGCAAGAATTTATTTACATGCGAGTCCTATTCCCCTATATGCGCTGTGCCGGCGGACATCGGCTCGAGGCTCTGCCGCCCTGATTCCACGTGGCGTCTGACACCAGTTGGTTCGGATGACGTG
>JAUYPV010000153.1 GCA_030697555.1 Hyphomonadaceae bacterium | reverse complement strand
CTCATGACCCAAGTGTGAGTCCGGCCCGGAGGGGGCGGGGATAAGTATTTGTCCGTCCCACACCTCGCGCCCCGCCTCGGCGCTGGATCTGTTGGGATTTGCGCGGAATTGAGCGGAGTTATGCAGCAGCAGACTCGGCCGAAGAGCACCGGCTGTGAGCGCCCCTGCCGGGGCGTTCGTCGCATGTAGACCCTCGCCGTAAGCGGCATTACGGTTGAGGAAAGTCGGACCGGAGGTTTGTTTGGCCGAGCATTTCGATGTGATGATTGTCGGCGCGGGCCTGTCGGGGATCGGGGCGGCCTGGCATCTTCAGGACAGGCTGCCGAAGAAGACCTACGCGATCCTCGAGGGACGCGAGGCGATCGGGGGGACGTGGGACCTGTTCAGGTATCCGGGCATCCGCTCGGACAGCGACATGTACACGCTGGGGTACAACTTCAAACCATGGCCGGGGGCGAAGGCGATCGCGGATGGCCCTTCCATTCGAGACTACGTGAATGAAACCGCGAAAGAGAACGGCATCGACAAGCACATACGGTTTCGTCATCGCGTGACAGCGGCGGACTGGTCGAGCAAGGACTCGAAGTGGACGGTGACTGCTGAAGTCAAGAATGGTGAGGGACGCGAGAGCGTGACGTTCACCTGTTCGTTCCTGATGATGTGCTCAGGCTATTACCGGTATGAGCAGGGATACACGCCGGAGTTCGCGGGGCGCGCGGACTTCAAGGGCGCGGTGATCCATCCGCAGTTCTGGCCGGAAGACCTCGATCATGCCGGCAAGGATGTCGTGGTGATCGGATCGGGCGCGACTGCGGTGACCATCGTGCCGGAGATGGCGAAGACGGCGAAGCATGTGGTGATGCTGCAGCGCTCGCCAACCTATGTCGTCTCGCGACCGTCGGAGGACAGGATCGCGCTCGGCATGAAGAAGTTCATGCCGGAGAAATGGGCGTACGCGCTGACGCGGTGGAAGAACGTGTTGCTGCAGCAATATCTCTATGGGCGTTCCCGAAAAGAGCCGGACAAGGTGCGCAAGGTCCTCACCGACATGGCGCAGAAGGAGCTGGGCGAAGACTATCCGGTGAACGTGCACTTCAATCCGAAATACAATCCGTGGGACCAGCGCATGTGCCTGATCCCGGACAGCGACCTGTTCAACGAGATCAAGGCCGGACATGCATCGGTGGTGACGGACACGATCGACCGGTTCACCGCGGGCGGCATCAAGCTGAACTCGGGAACGGAGCTGAAGGCCGATATCATCGTGACGGCGACGGGGCTGGACCTGATGTTCCTGGGCGGCACCGAGGTGAGCGTCGACGGGGTCAAGGTCGATATGTCGAAGCGGCTCACCTACAAGGGCATGATGTATGCGGGTGTGCCAAACCTGATTTCGATCTTCGGCTACACCAATGCGTCGTGGACGTTGAAGTGCGACCTGACGTGCGAGTTCACCTGCAGGCTGATCGCCAAGATGGATGCGATGGGAGCGAAGGCGGCGACGCCGAAGGCTTCGGGCGAGGACATCAAGCAGACGCCATGGCTGGATTTCTCGTCCGGTTATGTGCAGCGGACGATCGACCGGTTTCCCAAACAGGGGACACGGAAGCCGTGGCGGCTGAACCAGAACTACACCGCGGACGTGATGATGCTGCGGTATGGGACGCTGGACGATCCGGAGCTGGTTATTTCGTAGGGGCATGAACCCCGCCCTCGCCAGTGTTGGCGATCACGGATTGGCGGCAGTGTCCGAGCCGGCCTTGTGCTGCAGGTGGGCGGCGATGCGCTGAACGCCAACGGGGCCGAAGCGCAGCAGGTAGGGCAGCGTCATGATCTTGTGCTTGGCGGCGAAGGCCGAGTCCTGCTCGATGAGATAGCGGATGGCGAGCACCGGCATGGGCGAGCGCATCGGGCGGAAGTCAGGATTCCAGAGGCCGTGGATGTCGTTGTGCGCGTGGAAGAACGCGATCATCCGGAAGTGGAAGAGCGTGTAGTATTTGTGGCGCTTGTAGACCCGCTCCAGCATGGCGAGGCCTTCGGGGCTGTCGCAGTTGGGGTAGCCGATGGCGATGGTGCGCAGGCGTTCCTTGCCCGGCGGCGCAGGGATTCTCTCCATCTCGGCGAAGCTGCCGCGGATCTGGGTGAAGACGTCTTCCTCACCGGCGGGGCTGGCGGGGTTGATGCCGATGCGCAGGATGTCGAGCAGGGACGACTTCTTGACGAACGGGCAGACGGCGCCGGAACGCCCCTGCTCCGGATGGCTGTTCATCGGATAGGTGGCGAGCCAGTCGGACAACAGCGCCAGCGGCTCGCCCGGTGTCGAGGCGCGTGCTTCATCGTGGGTGAAAAGTGGGTGTTCCAGCGTTGGCCCCCATGATCGCCGTGTGCGGCGGGCATGGGAGCCAGATATTGCGAAAGCGCAGGCCGGCAAGCGTCGCGGCTCAGTCGACGACGGGAACCCACACTTCGCATCCGCCCAGGCCGGTGCGGGCATCGAACTGGGGCGGATAGACTTCGATCATCTGCATCGGGCCGGACTTCGGAGCGCGGCCAGATTGCGCCAGCCATTCGCCGGCCGAGCCACACGTACTGCCGATGCTGGAGACGTGGCCGGCGTGCCTGAAGACGGCCCAGTTGCGGCCGGCGATGCGCGTGCCGGAGAGGCCTTCGGGAAGCTCGTCCAGGCTCTTCACCTGCACGGCGGCGAAATAGTCGAAGCCCGCCTCGTCGTCCTTGTCGGCGGGAGCGAGGCAGAGGCCGTAGGCTGTGCCCTGCACTTCTCCGGGGATAGCACCGAGCATCGGGCCGAAGGCTTGCCAGATGTTGGGGATGCCGCCCCGGTCGTCGAAGCGGAAATATTTCCGGAGGCCAGCGAACAGCATGTTGCTGGATTTCACGAAGCGGGCCGGGGCGATAAGGGTTGCGGGTTTGTCAGGCATTCGAATTGGCTCCACGAGCTTGAGGTCGGCGAGGGATCGCCGGGAGCGCGTTTCGTCCGGCGTCAAGCCGAACTGGTCGCGAAACGCGCGGGTGAACGCCTCGTGCGAGCTGTAGCCGGCGCCGAGCGCAACCTGGAGGATGTCAGGTGCGCCGTCTGCGAGCTGCCGCGCCGCCTCGGTCAGACGGCGGCCGCGCAGATAGGCGACAACCGGCTGGCCGACGACGGCGGCAAAGGTGCGGGACAGGTGGAAGCGCGAGAGCCCCGATGCCTCGGCCACATCGTCGAGCGTTGTAGGCTCGCCGAAGTGGCTTTCGATGTACCAGAGCGCCTTGCCGACCGCCTGCATGTCTCACCTTTCGAAGCGATGAAGCCACTGTGGCGGGGCCGGGGCAAGGCTGCTTGATCGAGGTTGCGGTCAGGCGGTTTTCTTCCTGGCGCGGTTAACGGCGGCGTCGAGCGCGGAGAGGAAGAGAGAGCGATCTTTCGGGCTGAAGGGCTTCGGGCCTGATGTGATCTCGCCGAAGGAGCGCAGGTGTTCCATCAGGCCGCGCGTGGCGAGGGCCGAGCCGATCATATCGGAGGTGAAGACTTTCGCGGTGGGCGAGATGGCTTCCGCGTTCTTCTCCAATACACGGGCGGCGAGCGGGATGTCGTTGGTGACGACGACGTCGCCCGCAACTACCCGCTCCGCAATCCAGTCGTCGGCAATGTCGGGGCCGGCGTCGACGAGCACGAATTTGATGCGCGGCTCCATCGGCGTGCGGATGAAGGAGTTGGCGACGACGTGCACGTCCCAGCCGATGCGACGGGCGACCTTGTAGATTTCTTCCTTCACCGGACAGGCGTCGGCGTCGATGTAGATAACGGACATGAATCGTTGATACGCCGAATGTGCGCGTCTTTCCAAGGACCGGGTCACTGGATAACCTGCCGCAACTTGGATGGATGCGGCATGAAGCTTTCGAGACGAACGGCTTTGCTTGGAATCGGGTGCGTGGCGGCAGGCTGTGCGACGGGCGGAGGCGTCGCCGCAAACGTCGCGCCGATGCTGAACCAGAGACTGCAGCCGCTGGCCCGGTTCGTCGGGAATTGGCGCGGGACGGGCGCTGGTGAACCGGGCGCGAGCGCGGTGGAGCGCAGCTATGCTCCAGTGCTGGGCGGACGGTTCATCGAGGTGCGCAACCGGTCGACCTATGCACCGCAGCCTGCCAATCCCAAGGGCGAAGTGCATGACGATGTCGGCTATCTGAGCTTCGACGGCGCGCGGAAACTGTTCGTGCTGCGCCAGTTTCACATCGAAGGGTTCTTCAACCAGTACGCGGCGACCACGGCGGACTTCACGGACGGCAAGCTGGTCTTTGCTTCGGAGGCGCTGGAGAATATTCCGGCGAGCTTCAAGGCGCGAGAGACATATGTGTTCTCCTCTGCCGATGCATTCGAGGAGATATTCGAGATCGCCGAGGACGGAGCGAAGTTCGAAGTCTATTCGCACAATATGCTGACGCGAGCCTGAGGGTCAGGCCTTTTCCGTCGGCCCTCCCCCCGCCTTCGGAGGCGAACGCTTCGCCTTTGGCTTTTCGACTCTCCGTTTGCGTTCTTCGTGGATGCGGTGGGCGTTTTCCTCGACATTCTGAAGGATGAGTTTCAGTTCCTGGTCCGTGAGGTGTTCGATGCCGATGAATTCGTTGTCGGCGTCGACCATGGCGCGGATGAGTTCGTCGAGCTTGGCGTGCAGCGCGCCGTTATCGCGGTTCTGTGTGTTCTGGATCAGGAAGACCATCAGGAAGGTGATGATGGTGGTGGAGGTGTTGATCGCCAGCTGCCAGGTGTCGGAGAAGCCGAACAGCGGACCGGTGACCGCCCAGATCAGCACGAACGCCACGCAGGCGATGAAGGCGAACGGGCTGCCGGCATATTCGGCGACGCCGTTGGCGAATTTCGTGAACAGTTTGCGCATCAGGCCCTCAAACACGCGGCGCATGGGAAGGTTCCCGGCGCAAGGCGCGCGGGTTAGGTTGTCGCATGACTGACGAGCAGAGTCCTTCGCCCGATGCGGGGCCGGCGCCCTACTCTTCGCATGGACGCGCCTGGGCGGCGGCGATGGCGGCATTCCTGATTCACAGTGTTGAGGAGGTAGCGCTCAACCTGCCCGCGTGGGTGGGCGCGCATCCAGTTCTGCCCTGGCTTGGATGGATGGCGCCGGCGGGGATGTTCGCGACGGTCGTGGGCGTGCTGACGGCGGTGGTGGGCGGGCTCGCGATCTATGCGATGGCAACGGCGCCGCGGTGGAGCCGCCGGGTGCTGATCGTATTTGCGGCCGTAATGCTGGGGAACGCGGCGAGCCACATCGTGCTGAGCGCGATGACGTCGAGCCTGATGCCAGGTGTTGCAACGGCGGGGCTGGTGGTCGTTCCGGTGTTCGCGGGCGTGCTGTGGGCCGTGCTGCGGCGCGCACAGCCCCGCGCAGGCTGACGGCGCGCGATCAGGTGAGGACGGCGACGACCCCGAAGCCTGCCACCACGAGCAGGATGGACGCGATCAGGATGTAGCGCAGATGCATGCCGGTACGGCCGGAGCGTGCGTCTTCCTCATTCAGTTCGACGTGGTCTTCGACTTTGTGGGCGGTCATAGGACATGCCTCTCAGCCCCCGCGAAGCAGGATTGTCCTCCCGAAAGAGGCCGAGGGGAAGGCCCTTACGCTGTGACCTGGGCTAGCCGCCGCTGAGGGGCGGCAGCAGTGCGATTTCGTCTTTCGCGGAGATGGGCGTGGCGGCTTCGTCGGCGACCAGCGCCTGGTTGATGGCGATGCGGATGGATTTCGAGCGGAGCATATCGGCGAGGTCGGGGTTGGCTTCGGCCAGCTTGCTGCGCAGAGCGGCGGCGGTCGTGACGCCCTCTGGCAGCGGAATCGAGGGCGCGCCGAATGCGTCCTTGAGGCGGCCGAAGAGGAGGACGGTTCCGGACACTAGTTGCGCAGCCAGGGCGTAACGGTGAGGCCGAGGAGGATGCCTTCGGGGCTGAGCAGGCGGGTGACGGTCTGGCCCCAGGGCTCTTTCCGCGTGTCGACGAGGAGCTTGTAGCCACGCGACTTCAGGAGGGCGGTGGCGCCGCCGATGTCGTCGACGTCGAACTCCATCCACGAGGTGGGCGTCGGCATATCGGACGGCCATTGCGACTTGCCGAAGCAGGACATGGCGGCCTGGTCGAGCGGCCAGATGGCGAAGTGCTTCACGCCGTCCATGCCCTCGCCGTGATAGTAGTTCTCGTTGCCGTCCATCGCTTCGAGCGGCAAGCCGAGCGTGTCGACATAGAGTTTCTTGCTGGCGGCGGGATCGCGCGTCACGGGGCCGAAGCCGGCGACGAACAGGATGCGGATACCGGAGAG
>JAUYPV010000138.1 GCA_030697555.1 Hyphomonadaceae bacterium | reverse complement strand
ACTTATCCCCGCCCCCTCCGAGCGGCCTGATACTCGCCGCGATGACCCAGGCGGATCACATCGCAGAGGACGGCCTGCATCTGGAGCTTCACCAGCTCTGGATGCTCCCGCTCATCCTGTTCCGCATGATCTGCAGTTTCTTCCAGAACGAGCAGGCGTTCATCCGCGATCACCGCAGGAAGCGCTCTTCCCCGAAAAACTGGGAAGACCACATCCTCGATCTCGTCGAAGCCGAGTGGGCCATCGACGCCATCAAGGCCGAAGGCGCACGCAGGCTGCTCGCCGGCCAGGCCATCGACTTCAACACCATCCGCATCCCCGCCCCGCCCGACGACTGGCAGCCCATCGTCCGCGACGCCGCCGACCTGATGCGCCGCTTCGAAGCCGTCGCCAGCTTCCACAGCGACCCGGAAAAGTTCATCCGCAGGCATGCCGCGCGGATTTCAGACCTCGCACGCGAGAGCATCGTGCGTACGCCCGCATGGTTCGACAGACGGCCCTTCGGGCCTGCTCACCATGAGGGCTACTCTACCGCTGTTGGCTGGAGCCCTCATGGTGCGCAGCACGCGAAGCTCGCGCCTGTCGAACCACGAGGGCGGGGCTCACTGCCCGTGCCGCATGTCCACCCACCTTAGCTACGACCCAGAGAAAAAATGAACCCACACGCCTCTCTGACACCCGTCAGCGAGGCCGCACCTGTTTGCGCGTCAGGCATCCTTGGCGAGGAACCCCTCGACCGTCGCATCATGCGGCGGTCGTCCGATCCGCTTGATCTCCCAGCGCAACTGAACGCCCGACTTCGCCTTCACCGCCGCGCGCACATCCTCGCCCAGCCCTTCGATATCGGCGGCCGTCGCGTCCCCGGTGTTGATGAGAAAATTGCAGTGCATCTCGCTCACCTGCGCCCCGCCTCTCCTTGCTCCCCTCATCCCGGCTTCGTCGACAAGCTTCCAGGCGCGCCGCTGGTTGGGCGTGCCCGGCGGATCCGGATTGGCGAACGTCGAGCCGCCCGTCTTCTCGCGGATCGGCTGCGTCCCCTCCCGCCGCGCCTTCAGGGCCTCGATCCGCTCGAGGATCGCGGCAGGCTCGTCCTTCGTTCCCTCGAACACCGCCTCGATAAAGATCAGATCCTCCGCCGCCTCGGTATGGCGATACGAGAACCCAAAGTCCTTGGGCGTCAGCACGACGCGCTTGCCGTGCCGGTCGAGCGCCACGGCTTCGATGAGCACATCCTTCGTCTCGCGATCATAGCAGCCCGCATTCATCCGCAGCGCCCCGCCGATCGTGCCCGGCACGCCGGAGAAGAATTCCAGCCCCGCTATCCCCGCATTCGCCGCCGCCACCGATACACGGCCGTCCAGCGCCGCAGCCCCCGCCCTCACGCGCATGCCATCGGCGGCGACTTTTCCGAAAGCCGGCCCCAGCCGCACCACCACGCCCGCAATCCCGCCATCGCGCACGATCACGTTCGAGGCCGCGCCCAGCACGGTCACCGGGATCAACGAATCGAGCTTGGAGAGGAACTCCGCGAGGTCCGCCTCATCCTTGGGAAGGAACAGCGCATCCGCCATACCGCCGACGCGGAACCAGGTGAAAGGCGCAAGCTGTTCGTTAGCGAGCAGTTTGCCGCGCACGGCCGGCAGGCGGTCGATGAAAGCTGTCATGCTCCGCTTATCGCGGGGGCCGCCGCCTCAAGCAAGTCCGGCCTAGCGGCAGGCCCGCTCGCCGCCAACATCGAGATGGAAATGGTTGGCGTGGTCGGCGTTGTGGTCCGGGCCCAGCGTCACATCGAAGAGCCCGCAGGCGCGGTCGTGGACTTCCCGCAGGAAATCGCCCCTGGCGCCCTTGGAGCGGAAATCATCCAGCACCGAGATTTCGCGTCCATCGGCCAGCCGGAAGCCGGCGATGTCCGCCGCTTTGGCAAACGAGTGCTCGCTGAGGCGGTCATAGCCCGCCACACGGCGGCACTGGAACGAGCCGAACACTTTGATTTCGACAACCGGCGAGCCGAGATATTTCTCCGCCGCCGGCATCACGATGTGGCGCTCCCACATGTGCATCCGCGCCGCAAGATCGCAGGTCATCGGCAGCGCATCCGGCGCTTTCCAGTCGGTCAGCGACGACTTGACGAGCACGGCTTCGCGATAGCCGCAGCCATTGCTGGCGTGCATTTCGGGAAGCTGCGTGAAGGTAACGCCCGCCGCCGTCAGCGCATCGTGGCACGCCTGCTCGTCGGCCTTGAAGCGCGCCAGCCGCCGCGAGTCCGCCAGCGAGCCATAGCGCGTGAGATCCAGCACCGCGCCTTCGCGCGCGAACTCATAGTTCGGCCGCGCAAAGCGCGTCTTGTTGGATGCGGCCTCGGCCGAGCGCGAATTGGCCGCGACAACCGCGCCCACGCACATCGCCAGGGCGACACATACCGTCAGGATGGAATAGGTCCGTTTCATCCGGTCCGTTCTGCAATGACGGCGCCTTCGCCGTCCCTGAACCTTCAGCAAAAGCGCGCGGAAAGTTGCCGAAACCCTAATGGGTTCGGCAGTCTGGGTGAAGCGATGCTTAACGGACGGGATGTCTCAGCCTTCGCCGGCAGCCGGAAGCTCCATTCCGCCGCTGCGTTTTTCGCGTTGCCGCCGGGTCTCCCCGACCAGACCCGGGCTTCGGCGAAATCTGTCTCAGGTGTGTTTCAGGTCTTCGGCGAGGCTGTTCGCATAAGTGGTGATGTCACCCGCGCCGAGACAGACGACCATTTCATCGCCGGACTGCACCGAGCTTTTGATCGCCGCCGCGAGGTTCCCGAGGTTGTCGATCGTCCGTGCGGATCGGTGGCCGTGATTGATCAGGCCCCGCACCAGCGCCTCGTGGCTGATCCCATCGATCGGCTGCTCGCCCGCCGCATAAACCGGCGCAACGATCACATGGTCCGCGTCGTTGAAGCAGGTGGAGAACTGCTCGAACAGGTCCCTCAGGCGTGTATAGCGGTGCGGCTGCACCACGGCGATGACTTTCCGGTCGCGGCCCTGCACGTCTCGCGCGGCGCGAAGCACGGCGGCGATCTCGACCGGGTGGTGGCCGTAGTCGTCGATGATCTTGACCTTGCCCCACTCGCCCACCGGCGTGAACCGCCGCTTGACGCCGCCGAACTTGGAAAGCGCCGCGCGGATCTGCTCTTCGGTGCCGCCGAGTTCGCGGGCGACAGCGATTGCGGCCAGCGAGTTCTGCACGTTGTGGCGGCCGGCCATCGGAAGCTTCAACCCGACCCAGCGCGTCTGGTCGGCGGCGCCGCGCGCGCGGAGCACGAGATCGAACGTCGAGCCGTCGGCTTCGGACCGGACGTTGACCGCCCAGAGATCGGACTGCGGATTGAAGCCGTAGGTGATGCGGCGACGGTCCGGAATACGCGAGGCCAGCGCCTGCACCTCCGGATGGTCGGCGCAAAGCACCGCGAAGCCATAGAAAGGCAGGTTCTCGACGAACGTATCGAACCCTCGCCGCAGCGCTTCCATGGAGCCGTAATGGTCCATGTGCTCGGGATCGATGTTGGTGACGATGCAAACAGTCGGGCGCAGCTTTGTGAAAGTGCCGTCGGACTCATCCGCCTCCACCACCATCCACTCGCCCTGCCCCAGCTTGGCGTTGGAGGCATAGGCGTTGATGACGCCGCCATTGATGACAGTGGGATCGAGCCCCACGCCGTCGAGCAGCGCGGCCACCATGGACGTCGTCGTCGTCTTGCCGTGCGTGCCGGCGATGGCGACCGTCCATTTGAGGCGGATCAGTTCGGCCAGCATGTCCGCGCGGCGCACCACCGGGATCGCCCGCGCCCGCGCCGCATCTACTTCCGGATTGCCGCCCTTGATGGCCGTGGAGATGACGAGGGCGCCGACGCCTTCGATATTCTCGGCCTTGTGGCCGATCATGATTTTGGCGCCTCGCTTGGCCAGCCGCTCCGTGTTGGCGCCGGCCTTCATGTCCGAACCGGAGACTTGATAGCCGAGGTTCAGCATCACTTCCGCGATGCCCGACATGCCGATACCGCCAATGCCCACGAAATGAACCGGGCCGACGTCGAAGGGGAGTGACTTGCGCATTCTACTTTCCTGTCACGCCCGCAGCCTGCTCGGCAAGGTCGGCGAGATCACGCGCGGCGTTGGGGTTGCCGAGCTGCCAGGCCGCCTTGGCCCGAGCCTTCAGCACGCCGGCGTTGGAAAGACGTTCCTGCAGCAGGGGGGTCAGCATCTCGACGGTAAACTTGGGTTCAGGAACCACGTCGGCCGCGGCGCCAGTCACCATGCCTTCGGCATTGGCCGTCTGGTGGTCGTTCGTCGCGATGGCAAGCGGGATGAGGATGGAGGGCCGCCCGGCGATGGCGAGTTCCGTCACCGTCGATGCACCAGAGCGCGCGATGATGAGGTGCGCCGCCGCCAGCCTGTCCTGCATGTTAGAGAAAAAGGAGTCCACCACGGCGCGCACACCCGCTTCGCGATAGGCGGCGCGAACCTGATCGACCTGTTCTTCCCTCGCCTGCTGCACCACGGTGAGCCGGTTCTTCTGGTCCTGCGGCAACGCCGCGATCGCCGCCGGGATCACCTCGCCGAACAGCCGCGCGCCCTGGCTGCCCCCGGTGACGAGGATGTTGACCGGACCGGTGTCGGAGAGTTCGGGATACGGCTTGTCCCGCACCGCCTTGATCTGGCTGCGCACCGGATTGCCGACGACGCGCTTCCGGTCGGCGGCGGCGGGCGGCAGCTTGTCCAGCCGGTCAAAGCCGCAGGCGACGAACTTCGCATGCGGCGCAAACAGCCGGTTCACGCGCCCCAGCACCGAGTTCTGCTCATGGATCAGGATCGGGATCTTCAACTCGCGCGCAGCCGACAGCGAAGGATAGGACGGATAGCCGCCGAACCCCGCGATCAGCGCCGGTCTGGTCTTTTCGAAATTCTTCTTCGCCTCTGCAGTGCCCTTCCGCAGCTTCAGCGCGGAGCCGACCAATTTGTGTGGCATCTTCGATCCGAAGGTCGCGGCTTCAACCTCAAGGCGCCAGTCAGCGGGAAAGTCGGCCGCGTATTTCTTGCCGCGCTCGTCCGTCACCAGCGCAATCGTCCAGCCCCGTGCGCGCATCTCGTCGGCGAAGGCCTGGGCCGGAAACATGTGTCCGCCCGTGCCGCCTGCCGCGATCACAACCAGAGGCTTGGTCGCTTCGGTCATACGTGTCTCAGATGCGAGAGAGAAGATTCAGGCTGCTTGCGCGTCAGCGCCAGCGCCAGACCTAGCGTCAGAGCTGTGCCCAGCAGGGAAGATCCTCCGGAGGAAACCAGCGGCAGCGTCATGCCCTTTGGCGGGATCAGGCTGAGGTTGACGGACATATTTATGACTGCCTGAAGGCCGAAGAGTGAGTATAGGCCAACGCCTGCTGCCCGCTGGTAAATGTCGGATTGTTTAGACGCCGCGACCACGCCTTTCACCGAGATCACCGCAAACAGCAGGAGCAGCAGCACGCAGAGGATGAGGCCGAACTCCTCCCCCGCCACCGAGTAGATGAAGTCAGTGTGGGCATCCGGCAGCACGCGCTTCACCGCACCCTCGCCCGGTCCCACACCGAACATGCCGCCGCGCTCGATCGCCTCGCGCGCCTTGTCGATCTGATAGGTGTCGTACTCGGTGGGATAGAGGAACGAATTCACGCGCTGCCTTACGTGCGGCAGCAGCGTGTAGAGGCCCCAGCCGAGTCCCGCGCCGCCGACCACGAACGCTCCGGCCCACAGCCACGGCAGGCCTGCGATGAAGAAGACGATGATGAACCCAGCCGTCAGCAGCGCCGCCTGTCCTACATCCGGCTGCAGCAACAGCAGGCCGACGGTCACGGCGTAGAAGGCGAAGGCGACCGGCGCCCACGGGCCTTCCGGAAACTTGTCGCGCTGCGCCAGCAGCCACGCAGACAGCACGATCAGCGCCGGCTTGATGACCTCCGAGGGCTGGAAAGTCGTGCCCCCGATGCGCAGCCAGCGCGTCGCGCCCTTGGCCTCGTGCCCGACCAGCAGCAGCGTCGCCATCATGAGGAAGCAGATCAGGAACAGGATGGCGCAGACCCGCCGCGCCCAGACAGCGTCGAGCAGGGATGATGCAATCAGGACCACCGCTGCCGCTATCGCGAAGATCGCCTGCCGATAGACGAAGTAGAACGGATCGTCATAGCCGATGCGGCTTGCCGCCGCCGGGCCCGCCGCAAGCGAAAGCACCAGCCCGGCGCCCAGCAGGATCAGCGCTGCGGCGATGAGGCCCTTGTCGACGGTTCGCCACCATTCGGCGAGGGGCGAGGTGTCAGACCTGCGAAAGATCTGCATGGCGTCACGCCGACCGCCGCTTGATGAGCTTGGCCGCGGCCTGGCGGAACGCCTCGCCACGCTGCTCGAAATCGCGGAACTGGTCGAAGCTCGCCGCCGCTGGCGAGAACAGCACAACAGGATTGGCGACGCCCGAAGCGCGGGCATCATTGAACGCCGCCTCGACCGCGACATCCAGCGTGCGCGACTTGTCGGCCTCCAGTTTGCCCGCGAGCACGCGCGCGAACGCCTCGGTCGATTCACCGATCAGGTAGGCTTTGGCAATATGCGAGAAGAACGGCGCGAGATCGTCGATCCCCTCTTCCTTCGGCCGGCCGCCGACGATCCACCACGAATTCGGGAAAGCGCGCAGCGCCTGCTCCGCGGCCTGGGCGTTGGTCGCCTTCGAGTCGTTGATGAAGCGCACGCCGTCGATCACGCCGATCGTCTCGAGCCGGTGCGGCAGGCCGGGGAAGGTTTCGATCGCGGCGAGAATGTCGTTGGGCTCCAGCCCAAGCGCACGGCACGCAGCGTAGGCCGCGGCGGCGTTCTGGTGGTTGTGGCGGCCCGGCAGGGCGCGCGCCTTCGAGAGGTCGTGCGGGGGACCTGCGCGGCCCGTCATCGAGTCGCATAGCGCACCTTCAAGCACGGATACGCCGCGGCCGAGGCCGTACTCGGCGGAGACCGTGATCACTTTCCGCAGGCCTTCGGCCGTCAACTGCGTCGCCATCACCTGGCTGCGCGTGTCGTCGACGCCGACGATGGCCCAGTCGTGCGGCCCCTGGTTGCGGAAGATGCGGCGCTTGGCCTGGACATAGCCGTCCATGCCGCCATGCCGCGTCAGGTGGTCCGGCGACAGGTTCAGCATCACCGCCACGTCGCACTTCAGCGTCTCGGCGAGATCGAGCTGGTAGCTCGACAACTCCAGCACGTAGATCGCGCTGCCATGCAGCTTGTCGAGGTCGAGCACGCCGACGCCGATATTTCCGCCGACACGCACATCCTTGCCGCATACCTTCAGGATATGACCGATCAGCGCCGTAGTGGTCGACTTGCCGTTGGTGCCCGTGATGCCGACGATGCGCGGGCGCTCGAAATCCTTGAGGTCCGCGACGGCGCGGGCAAACAGCTCCATGTCGCCGATCACCGGCACGCCGACGAGCTGTGCCATGCGCACGAAGCGGTGCGGCTCGGGGAAGCGGAATGGAATACCGGGCGACAGCACCAGGGCGGCGAAATTCTGCCAGTCGCGCCGGTTGAGGTCGACCAGCGGCACGCCGGCGGTTTCAGCCGCCTTGCGCGCGGCTTCGTTGTCGTCCCAGGCGCACACGCGTGCGCCTCCCGCCATCAGGGCGCGGCACGTCGCGATACCGGATCGGCCTAAGCCGAATACCGCGACGTCCTTTCCCTCGAATGCGCGTACCGGGACCAAGCGTGCCTCACCTCAACTTCAGAGTGGCGAGGCCCGCGAGCGCGAGCAGGAAGGCGATGATCCAGAAGCGTATGACGACGGTCGGCTCCGACCAGCCGGACTTCTCGAAGTGGTGGTGGATCGGCGCCATCTTGAAGAAGCGCTTGCCGGTCAGCTTGAAGTAGATGACCTGGATCATCACCGAGAGCGCTTCCAGGACGAAGAGCCCGCCGACGATGCCGAGCACCAGCTCGTGCTTGACGCACACCGCCATCGTGCCAAGGCCGCCACCGAGCGCCAGCGATCCGGTGTCGCCCATGAAGATCTTGGCGGGCGGCACGTTGTACCAGAGGAAGCCGAGCCCCCCACCCACCAGCGAGCCCGCGACGACGGCAAGCTCTGCCGTGCCGGGCGTCGGCGTCAGCAGCAGGTATTCGGCAAATCGCGGCGTGCCGCAGGCGTAAGCGATGAACCCGAATGTCGCCCCCGCAATCATCACCGGACCAATGGCAAGGCCATCGAGACCATCGGTGAAGTTCACGGCATTGCCCGCGCCGGTGATGATGAAGGCGCCGAAGGCGATGAAGCCGTAGATGGTGAGATCGAACAGCACGTCCTTGAAGAACGGCACCGCCAGCGAGTGCTCGAACCCGACTTCCGGCCGGTCGATCGTGAGGCCTGCGGCCGCAGCCCTGGCCACCGCTTCATCGGCAGCATAGGGCGCGTATTGCGTGATCCAGTAGACCGCAGCGCCGGCGATCACGAATTCCATCAGCAGCCGGATCTTCCCCGACAGCCCCGCCGTGCCTTTCTTGGTGACCTTCTGGTAGTCGTCGATGAAGCCCACGGCGCCGAAGGCCAGCGTCACCGTGAAGACGATCCAGACATATTGGTTCCTGAGATCGGCCCACAGCAGCGTGCCCGCCGCGATGCCGAACAGGATGAGGAACCCGCCCATGGTGGGCGTGCCCTTCTTCGACTGGTGGCTTTCCGGACCGTCCGAGCGGATCGGCTGACCCTTGCCCTGTTTCTTGCGTAGCCAGACGATCATCGGATGGCCGAAGATCATCGTCAGGATCAGCGCCGTCGTCAGCGCCAGCGCCACCCGGAACGTGATGAACGAGAAAAGGTTGAGGTCGCCCGCATAGGGCGAGAGAAGTTCATACAGCATCTGACGCCCCTGACGCTTTCTGCGACGGCGCGACGCTTTCGCTCATTTTTCTGAGCGCCGCTCCCACCTCGGACATGCCGGATGCATTCGCGCCTTTGATCAAGGCCGCAAGGGGCTGTTCTAACCAGGTTTTGAGTCGCACCGACGTGACGAGTTGACTCATCTCGCCGTCGGAAAGATTCGAAAGCGCAACGTTGCTTGTCCGCATCAGGCGCCTCCCGCCTGCGCGAGCGCATCGCGCGCGACGTCGAAATCGGAGAACGGGATCGTGACGCCTTTCACGATCTGTCCGGTCTCGTGACCCTTGCCGGCGATCACCAGTGCGTCGCCGGGCCGCAGGCGCTTCACACCTTCGAGGATCGCCGATGCGCGGTCGCCGATCTCGCTCGCATCCGGCACGCCTTTCCTGATGGCCGCGCGGATCTTGGCCGGCTCTTCCGAGCGCGGATTGTCGTCGGTAACGATGACTTCGTCGGCCAGCCGTCGCGCCACATCGCCCATGATCGGACGCTTGGTGGCATCGCGGTCGCCGCCGCAACCGAACACGACGATCAAGCGCCCACGCACATGCGGTCGCGCCGCACGCAACAGAACATTGAGCCCGTCCGGCGTGTGAGCGTAGTCAACAAACACCGGCGCCTTGGCCGCGGTCTGCCCGACCAGCTCCAGCCGCCCATGCACGCCCGTGAGCTGCGCCATACCATCGAGCACCTGCTCCACCGGATCGCCCAGCGACATCGCGATGCCCGCCGCACACAGCGCGTTCAGCGCCTGGAACTCGCCGATCAGCGGCAGGTGGACGAGCTTCTCACCGCCGCTCCACTGGATGTTGAGGTCCTGCCCCGTCCCACGCGGGCTCGCCTCATCGATGCGCAGGTCATTGCCACGCCAGCCGACGGTGAAAGACTTCAGCCCCGCCGCAACCGCAGCAGCCTCGAACGCCTCGCGCTCGGGGCTGTCGGCATTGAGCACCGCCGGCGCTCCCTTCGGCAGCAGCTCCGAGAACAGCCGCATCTTGGCGCGGCGGTAGTCATCGAAGTCCGGGTGATAATCGAGATGGTCCTGGGTGAGGTTGGTGAAGGCGCCCGCCGCCAGCCTCACGCCGTCGAGACGGAACTGTGAGAGGCCGTGCGACGATGCTTCCATCGCGGCATGCGTCACGCCTTCACGCGCGAGTTGATCGAGCGTCGCATGGATCGCCACGGGGTCCGGCGTCGTATGTCCGAGATCGATCACGCCCGATGGCCCGATCGCGCCCAGCGTTCCCATCGACGCCGCCTTGCGGCCCATGCTCGCCCAGATCTGGCGGAGGAAGTCGACCGTCGAGCTCTTTCCATTGGTGCCCGTCACCGCGGCGACCACCGCCGGTTGCTTCGGGAAGAACGCGGCGGAGGCTTGCGCCAACGCCAGCCTCGGCTCGGCGACCTTCACCGACGGCACGCTCCACTCGCCTGCTCGCGTATCGGTCAGCACGGCGACAGCGCCCGCCGCGATCGCCTTGTCGATGTACTTGCGGCCATCTTCGGCGACGCCCCGCATGGCGGCGAAGAGGTAGCCAGGCTTCACCTTGCGGCTGTCGGCGGAGATGCCGGCGACTTCGACGCCAGAAGCCTCGGGGGCCGCGCCGGGGAGAATGCTGTCGAGCTTCATAGCGTCCTCTCGTCCGAGGTTACGCGCAGGCTCGGGGGCGTCTCGGCCGTCGAGGTGTCGAGCACGGGCTTGACGTCGAGAAGCGGCGCCGCGCGCGCGATCACCCGTCCGGCGATCGAGGCGGCCGTGTAAGCGGCCGTGCGCGCATCGCCCGTTCTGGGCTCGGCTTCATCGAGGACGACAAGCACGACGAATTGAGGGCGGGAGGCCGGGAACACTGCGGCGAACGACGTAATGTTCCTGTCGGGATCGTAACCGTCCGGCCCTGGTTTCTCGGCTGTTCCGGTCTTGCCGGCGACTTCATAGCCCGGCGCCTCGGCGTTCATGCCGGTGCCGACCAGCACGGTCTGGCGCATCATGTCGGTGACGGCGCGCGCGGTGGACGCCGACATCACCTGCCGCTTCTCGATCTTCGCCGGATCGACCGGCTCGAGGAACACCGGCGACAGGTAGTTTCCGCCATTGGCGAACGGCGCATAAGTCATCGCAAACGCCAGCGGCGAGACGGCGAGGCCATGACCATAGCTGACGGTGGCGGAGGTAAGCTCGTCCCACTCCGACGGCGTCAGCGGCGCCGCCGCCTGCGGACCATCATAGGTCGGCCGATCCAGCAGGCCGACCTGTCCGAGAAATGCTTTTTGTTTCTCCGAGCCCAGGCGGCGCGCGATCTCCACCGCGCCGATGTTGGAGGAGAAGGCGAGGATGTCGGCCGCCGTCGCCATCTTGGCGTTTTCCAGCTTGTGCGGATCTCGCACCATCGCCGCGCCGATCTTCAGCGGTTCGGAGACGTCGAACGTGTCGGTGGTGCGCAGCACCCCCGCTTCCATCGCCGCGGCGACCGTCAGCGGCTTGTAGATCGAGCCGAGTTCGAACAGGTAATTGATCGCGCGGTTGGGCTTGGCGAGTTCGGTGCGGTCGCCCGGACGATTGGGATCGATCTGCGGCCACGAAGCGATCGCCCGGATGGCGCCGGTCTGGGCGTCGAGCACGATGCCCGCCCCGCCCTTCATGTCGAAATCGACGAAAGCCTTTTCGAGTTCGTCTTCCAGCGCGAACTGCACGTTGGCGTCCAGCGTCAGCCGCACCGGCTCGCCGCCGCGCTTCAGGCGCGCATCGAACGCCGCCTCGGCGCCTTCGACGCCCTTGCCGTCGACATTGGTGAAGCCGAGGAAATGCCCGGCCAGGGGGCCACGCGGATAGACGCGGCGGGTTTCTTCCTCGAAGCGCAGGCCCTCGAGCCCGAGATCGAACACGGCCTGCTTCTGGCGTGGCGTCAGCCCGCGCTGGATCCAGACAAACTGCCGCTCGCGGTCGGAGAGGCGCGTCGTGAGATCCTTCACGTTGATGCCCGGCAGAACCTTGGCGATGTCCTGCGCTACCTCGCCTGCGTCCCAGATCGCGCGCGGATCGGCAGCGAGCGACCAGGCGGCGAGCGATGTCGCCAGCAGCTCGCCCTTGCGGTCGACGATGTCGGCGCGGCGCTCGACACTCGCGGTCGCAGCCTGAGCCGACTGTTCGGGTCCGTTGAACGCGACATAGCCCGCGCGGCCGACGACGACGGTGAAGAGCACGCCAAGGACGCCCGCAATGATGCGGGCGCGGCGCGGACCCCAGACGTCCTCATATGGCCGGGCGCGAAGGCTCATCTGTTAGGCGTCTCCGCCGGCTTCTCGGCCTCGGTTGCCGGCAAGGTAAGCCGCTCTTCGCCCAGACGGCGCTGCAACGCTTCGGGTGCGGTGAACTGGTCCGGCGAGGCCGGCTGGAGGCCTAGCCGCTCGCGTGCGATCGGTCCAATGCGCTCCGGCCGCGTGAGATAGGCTTCCTCGGCCTTTAGGACGGAGATTTCCTCCGACACCTTCTTGGCTTCGGCCTGCAGCGTCGCGATGCGGCTCTCGGTATCTTCTGCGCCCAGCTTGGCGCGATAGACCGCAACTGCCAGCGCGGCGACGACAAGACCGCCGATGATCGCGAGACGTTTCATCACGCTACTCCTTCAAGCTGCTTCAGCCCCGGCAGGCGCGGACCTTCGTCGGGCGCCGTCGCCCAGGCCGGCGCATCCGTACGGAGCGCCCAGCGCAGGCGGGAGGAGCGGGAGCGCGGATTGGCTTCGATCTCGGCTTCGCTCGGCTCGACGGCCTTGCGCTGCAGAACTTCGAAGGTCGGCGCGGCCCCTTTCGGCGTTCCGGGCAGGTGGCGCGAGGCGCCCGGCGTATTGCCGGACCTCGCCCGCAGGAACAGCTTCACGATGCGGTCTTCGATTGAATGGAAGGTTACGACAACAAGGCGGCCGCCGGGTTTCAGCACACGCTCAGCCGACGCCAGCGCGTTGTTAAGCTCCGCCGTCTCGTCATTGACCCACATGCGCAGCGCCTGGAACGAACGGGTCGCCGGATGGGTCGGTTTGCCGCGCCGCCCGCCCAGCGATTTTTCGATCGTCGCGGCAAGGTCGAGCGTGGTCTTGAAGGGGTCAGACCGGCGGCGGTGAACGATGCCACGCGCGACACGGCGGGCCTTGGGCTCTTCGCCTAGGAAATGGAAGATATCGGCAAGCTCGCCTTCGGTCAGGTTGTTAACGGCGTCGGCGGCCGACGGCCCCCGCTTTTCCATCCGCATGTCGAGCGGACCATCGCGCATGAAGGAAAAGCCCCTGCCCGGCTCGTCGATCTGGAACGACGAGACGCCAAGGTCGAGCATTACGCCATCGACCTTCTCGTGGCCCGACGCACGCACGATCGGCTCTAGTTCACCGAAGCGGCCGGCCGCCGGAACCAGCCGCGGATCTTTCCCCGCATGCGCCCACGCGCGCTCCATCGCCTCGGGATCGCGGTCGACCGCGAGTATGGTGCAGTTCGCAACGGCCAGCACGGCGCGCGAATATCCGCCGCCGCCATAGGTCGCATCGACCATCACCGCCCCGTCCACCGGAGCGAGCGCTTCGATCACCTTCTCGACGAGGACGGGGACGTGGCCCGTGGGGTCTGGCGCTGTGGTGTTCATTCGGCGGCCACCGCTTGGTTGCCGTCGCTGTCGCCTTCGAGCAGGTCGGCGCTTTCGAGCGCCAGCTTGCGCATCTCGGCGAGCCGCGGCTGGTGCGTCGCCGGCGCCCAGATCTGGAAGCGGTCACCGAGGCCGACGAAGCGCGCCTTGTCCTCGATGCCGGCATGGGAAAGCAGCTCGCCCTCAAGCACGATGCGTCCACCCTCGTCGAACTTCGCGAAACGGCCCTGGCCAAAGATTGCGGTTTCCAGCGCGTGACGGCGCGGATCCAAGGGCCTGAGGCGAGATATGGAGCGCTGGAACCGGCGGACCAGTGCCGTGCCGCCGCCTTCCAGGCAGGGCTTGTCGAGCGATGGCCACAGGAAAACGCTGTCCTCGCCGCCGAGTGATTTGCGGAAAGGTGCGGGGATCGAAACCCGCTTTTTCACGTCCACCGTGCTCTCGTAGGAGGAGAGGAACATCACCCCGTTTTGCCCGCTAAGCGCTAACCCCGACGTGGGGTGCGCACCCTTTGATTTTACTCCACGATTGCCCCAACCGCGGAGGTCTACGGGATACCATGGGAGAGCATGGGAAACAACGGGAAGGTAAGGGGTCGTTAACCACTTCGGCCCGGCCGCGGCGGAACAAATCCGGTAGGCTGTTGAGTCTTACACCCCGCCCTGTGGATAACTTGTTTATCCCATTTGGGTGGATGGCCGGACCCGGCTGAATCTACAGGCATTCGCGCGGTTGAAAACGCCGCGCCCTCTGCTCACAGGAAACGGATAAATTTCGATCAGGCGGCCTGTAAGCCGGGTTCTGTCCCTCGCCTTTTGAGCGATTGGGCGACCATTCCTCTGGGACGGCCCTCGCGGACCGCCTCACGCGACCAACCCGGACGGAGCGCTCTGGCGCGCCTGTCCGCGGTTTCCCACGGACGCCCGTCCCTATTCGGTCTTGCTCCAGGCGGGGCTTGCCTTGCCACTTCTGTTTCCAGAAGCGCGGTGCGCTCTTACCGCACCCTTTCACCCTTACCGCTCCGGTTGCCCCCGAAAGGGTAGCCGACGCGGCGGTTTGCTTTCTGTGGCGCTATCCCTCGGGTTACGCGTCTTGCGACGCTTCCCCGGGCGGACGTTATCCGCCGCCTTGCCATCGTGGAGCCCGGACTTTCCTCCAGCAGTTGCCTGCCAGCGATCGCCCGGCCGCCTGATCGAAGGCGTCTCATATCAAATCCCGACGGATTAGGCGATTCAGCCCGTTTCTGAGGCCGGAAGAGCGCACTGCGGCAATAACTGCTCTTGGTCATGGCCTGTTCAGGCTCGAAACATTACAAGCTGGCGCTGCGTAAACTGGAGGGTTCTGATGAAACTGACGTCTCTTGCGGTCCTTGGTCTGGGCCTTCTCGCCGCTCCTGCGGCGTTCGCCGAGCCCGGCCCCGCCGAAGGCGCCGCCGTCTACGAAGCGCGCTGCAAGATGTGCCACGCGGCCGGCCTCAACAATGCGCCGCTGGAGGACAAGCTGGCGACGCTCGACCCCGCCGCCGTTGTTGAGAAGCTCACCACAGGCACAATGGCTGTGATGGCGTCTGGCCTCACCGACGAAGACAAGCGCAACATCGCCGTCTACCTCACCCACAAGGGCCTGCCCGCCGATGGCGGCCTGCCCGAAGTGAAGGCCGAGTAGACCTACGGCGCCAATCCGCCGCCTCGCTGTCCGGTTCGGCTATCCGGCCAGACCAACCCATGTTGTTGCGAGATCACCACGCGACCAGCGCCTGCGCTGCGGACGAATCTGCCGCGGTTGACTTGGGCCTGGGGCGACGTGAGCCTTCCATCGGATCGCGGTCGGGCGCGACCCTGTTCGGTGCAAGGAGGGGACGATTTGCTCAAGCACAGCGAAGCCATGGCCGCGGCCACGTGTGTGGCGATCCTCGCCGGCATCGGCATCTCACCCGCCTTCGCCGAACCGCAGCGCCACGAGGATTTCGAGGTTGACCGCGAACTCGTCCTCGCCGTGTCCGACGGATTCTCGCGGCAGACATGGCGCTATGCCGGTCAGGTATGGAGCGAAACGCGCGACACGCTGCTGATGCACGAGGACGAACGCGTGCGCGTCTACATCACCAACGACATGCCGGGCGTGCGCGTCATTTCGTTCGGCGACGACCAGCCCGCGCGCCGCGTGCGCGCCGGCGAGACGATCTCGGCCGACCTCACGATGGACCACGCCAGGGGATTCACGATCGCCGTGGTCGGCCAGCCCGCATTCTCGCGGCCCGTGCGCGTCCGCGCCAACTACGTCGCCCACGCGAACATGGCGTAGGCGTCAATAGAAAGAGATGTCATCGATCTCCATCCAGGCAGCCTCTCCGGCGCCACGCTCGATCATGAAATGCACGGCCAGGATCGCGCCCGGTGTCCAGTTGGCGCCTTCAGCAGACGTGACGAGCTGCTCGAACGGGACCTGCACCGCCGCCCATCCTCCGTCCGAAGAAAAAGCGTGCGTCCAAAGGCCGGACGTCGTCATCACCCCGAGGCGGTATTCACCCTTGCCGTGAAAATCGAAGCGCACTCCCTTGAAAGCGCGTGCATCCACCGGAACAACGGCCCCCGGGGTTAGGGGCAGCACGATTTCGGTATGAGGCTTCTCGCGCGGCGCCATCCTCGCATGAACGGACAGGAAGCGGCCTGATTCATCGCGTTCGACAACGGTCATGATCTGGGTCGAGCGCTCCTTGCCGCCATCGATGTCCATCACCGGCAAGGCGCCGGAGGCGGTGCGGCCGTCGAGGCGCTGGAAGTCAGCGATCAACGCCTGAGGGGAAACGAGCGCTGGCGGGTATTCCTCGCTGAGAGGCCTGGTCGCACCTTTGTCGAATACCGTTTTGCCATCGACAAACGTGCGCACTATCTTGCGTACATCCGAAATGGTCTGCCAGGGCTTGCCATCGATCAGCACAAGATCAGCCAGCTTTCCCGCTTCGATTATGCCGCGGTCGGTCTGGCCGATCGCCTTTGCGCTGTTGGCGGTTCCGGCAATCAGGGCTTCAGATGGAGTCAGTCCTGCTTCCACAAGCAGCTCCATCTCGCGCAACGTGGAAAGGCCGTGCGGCGTGGACGGCATGCCGGCGTCCGTGCCTAACGCAATCGGCACGCCGGCGTCATGCAGCGCTTTCACATTGCCCAATGAGATGCCGAAACGCGTCTTGCGCACCTTGAGGTTGGCGTCGTCGCTCGCAGGACTTGGCTGTCCCGGCTTCACCGGCTCGTAGACGGCCAGTGTCGGGGCGTAGGCCGTGCCGCTCTTGAGCATCAAGTCGATCAGCTCCTGATCGACGGGAACATCCTGCAGGCTGTGGGCAATGACATCGACGCCGGCCTTCGCGGCAATCTTGCCGCGCTCCACGGTCACCGTGTGCGTCAGCACCGGAAGTTTCGCGGTGTGCGCTGTCTCGACGATGGCCGACAATGTCGGAAGATCCATGCTGGTGTTGTCGACACCCGAGCCATAGCGCCAGCCGTCCGCAAAAACCTTTATCGCGCCTGGTTTATAGGGAAGGAGAGCCGTGACAGCTTCCTTCGCGGCGAACGGCGTGTTGACCCATTTGGTCGTATTCTGGTCGGCCCAGTCGGCGCCGTGACCGCCCTGCGTGCTCATCCGCGCCGCAAAGTTCACATGCGGCGATGGCATTGAGAGATACCAGGTCTGGCGGGCGGCGAACGCCTCGGGCGGCTGATGGAAGTCGTTCACCGTCGTGACACCCGCTGCCACGTATGCCTGGTTGATCTGCGGAGCGGCGCGCGGCGAGCCGTTGGCGGTAAAATGAGTGTGCAGGTCGAAGAAGCCAGGGACCAGCGCCATGCCTTTGGCGCGGATCACACGGGCGCCGCGCGGCGCTTTGCCGCCGGGAATGACGCTTTCGATCCGCCCGTCAGAGATCACCACCGTTGCAACAAAAGGATCGGCGCCGGTCGCGTCGAACACAGTGGCGTCCGTTATCGCTATCTTCTGGGCGTACGCCGCGCCCGCGAATGCGAGCGCACAAGCAGCGACCGCCAGTCGCCGCAAGAGGTTCTGGATCATCGCGACCTGTTCCGTTCAGAGGTTCGCCCAACACCGCCGGCACCAGACGTCCGAGCGGCCCCATAATCAACACGTGGGGCCTGTGGCCGGCGTTGCGACAGCGATTGTTGCCGAAAAAATCGGCGGCGCCGAGTGCATGCGCCAGAAACGGGGCGCCCGGCTACTGGTAGTCGACGACGGGTGAAGCCTGGGCAGGCCGTTACGCCGTGCGCACTTCAGCGAACGATGTGAGAAAGGCAGAGAGGCCGTGGTCGGCGCTGGGAGCTGGCGGGCCCATCAGGACGGAGCGCGCCTGCACGGTCTGGCGCAGGTCGGCGAACGCACTCTTCTCGCCCACGCTAAGGTTTCGCGCAGGCACGTAGTGCAGCGGTGAATCGGCGAAAGTGCGCTCGGCGCAGGCGCCCGAATACAGTGTGGTGATCCCGGTGTGCCGCCGGTCGCGGCGAATCTTCTGCATCAGGCTGGCCACACCCGCCGCCGGGCCTTCCAGCACCTGCAGGAACGAGCCTTCGACAAACAGCAGCAGGCCGGTGACCCCCGCCCCGCCATTCGATGCCTGTGATCTGAGGTAAATTCGGTCGAGCTCGTCAGCCCGCAGAACTCCGACAGCGGAGCTGAGATAGATCAGACGATGAAGAGAACCGGACGGCGCCATGGCCTACTCCGCTCAACCTCCACAAAGGATGAGGTCACAATGGTAAACGCGGCATTAGCGATTTCGTCGCATCACCGTTGCAGATCGGCTGCCTGTGTCAGCTGCGCCACAGCGAAGGCGCGCGCCACAGTCTCGACATCGCCCTGCCCCGTCACCACCATCGGACGCCAGCGGCGCTGGAAAGCCCGCACTACAGCGGCGAGCGGTTCGTCGAACTCCCCTGTACGTTCAACCTTGTAGCCGATGCCTGCCAGCGCCTCGCGCAGCCCGTCGACCGTGATGCCTTTGTCACCCTTGGCCGCGCCATGCATCATCCAGGGCTCGACCGGCGACTTGTCGGGCGGCCACAGGCCGATGCCTGTGTCAGCAAGTCGCTTCCATGGGAAGCGCTCGCCCGGGTCTTCCTTGCGCTCGGGCGCGATATCGGAGTGCGCAACGATTCGCGCCTGCGGAATCGGCCAGCGCGAGAGGATGCCCTGGCACAGCTCGATCACTGCCGCGATCTGTATGTCCGGAAAAGGCGGCAGGCCGAACTCATGGCCGCCATTGACGATCTCGATGCCGATCGAGCGCGAGTTGAGGTCCTCGTCCCCCCGCCACCAGCTCCGTCCCGCCTGCCAGGCGCGCTTGTCCTCGGCCACCAGTGAGAAGACGCGGCCATCCTCCTCGACCATGTAGTGGGCGGAAACATTGCTCGCCGGATCGCGCATCTTCTCAAGCGCCGACGGCCCGTCCTTCATGCCGGTGTAGTGCAGCACCAGCATGTCGAGCGGGAACAGGCGCTCGTTGAAGTTGGGGCTGTGGACCTGGAGCATGTTGAGACTCATTGGCCGATCTTGTCGCCAACCGAGGCTTCGGGGAAGCGGCGGTTGCGCCGCATGCTGATCACGCCGACCCCAGCAATTGCTATGATTGCGCCAATCACGAGCTGCGGAGTGAGCGGCTCGCCCAGGAAGACGATGCCCAGGAACACCCCCATCACCGGCGTCATCAGGGTCAGAGGCGACACCAAGGTCACGTCGTACTTCTTCAGCAGGCGATAGAAATTGCCATGCGCGAAGATCGAGACGCCTGCAACCGCGAACACGGTCGCGGCATACACCCGCCAGTCGAGCGCCAGATAGGGCGCCATCTGCCCGGTCTCGGTCAGCAGCGACACGGCCAGCAGCGGAGTGATCGAGAACAGCCCGATCCACGCCTGCAGCCGCATAGCCGGCATGGGCTCGATCCTCTTCATCAGGATGTTGGCCACCGAGCCGACCAGTGCGGCCAAGGTCAGATAGAGAATGCCGAAGGTGAGCGAGAATCCCGCCGGGTCGATGACGATGATCATCACTCCGCCAAAGCTCATCACGATACCGGCGGCGCGATAGACCCCGATCTTCTCGCCGAGGAACATCACGGAGAGGATCGTGGTGAAGGGCACGCCGAGCTGGCCGATGACAGCCGCGACGCTCGCGCCAGCCAGCGCCAGCCCGACGAACAGCAGGCCGAAATGAATGCCCGCCATGCCCATGGCGATCAGGAACATCATCCCGATCTGGCGCGGCGCAGGCCGGAGAAACGGCAAGAGCACGAGGGCAAGTAGCCCTACCCTCACCGCCGCGAAGAACAGCGGCGGCGCCCCGCCATCGATCACCGCCCAGCGTGTGACGACGAGATTGAGCGCCCAGGCAAGGCAGACGCCGACAAGAAGAGCGAAGTCCGCGGGTTTCATCCCCGGTCCCGGAACAATATCGAGTGAAATGAGAGACTCACGAGGCCGTGACGTTTCGCTCCACAGAGCGCCACGCGCAAGCCTTCGGGAAAAACTAGCTTTCGATGATCCAGCCGTCGGCGGTCTGGCGGGCTTCGAGCGTATCCGAAGCGGCGTCCTTGCGGCGCGGGCGGCTGATGCCGTGGGCAAAAGTCAGGAAGGCCGCGGCGATCGCCAGCATCAGGCCGATGAAGGTCGTGGCGACCAGGGCCGCAATGGCGGCGGCAATGAGGAAGAGCCCGAACCCGGCCTTGCCAAGGAATCCGCCGAGCTTCTGCAGCGCCAGATGGAAGCGCGCGCCGATGTCAGGCTGGCCCATGGTTTCGGTCATAACGACTCCTCGTCAGTAAAAGGTGCGCCCGCGGAGTCAAAAGTCAATCGGCGCGGGTGAGAAAACCGCGCTCGGCGCGGATGCGGGCGTAGGCGGTGGTGATCGCAGATGCCTTCTCGTGCGCAACTGGTTCATATTCGCGCGGGGCCGACTTCGAACCCGCGACCGTATCAGGGTGATTTTCCAGCATCAGCCGCCTGTAGGCGGCCCGCACGTCCTCGAAGGAAGCGGCATGCGGCACGCCCAGGATGGCATAGGGATCGTCCGGGTCGGCGCCGAGGTGAGTCGCCTTTATGCGCCGGAAATCTGCTTCCGGGAATCCGAACAGGTCGGAGACGCTGCGCAGGTAGTCGATCTCCTCGGCGGTGACGGCGCCATCCGCTGCGGCGATCTGGAACAGACCGTCGAGCACGCCTTCGAGCAGGCAGGGCCGGTCCCTGTAGCGCTTTGCGATGCGGCGGGCATAGCTCTCGTAGCCGAGCACGGTCTGTCGCGCGATATCGAACACGCGGCGCATCGCGGCCTCATCGCCCGGCGCCGCCTTGAACACGCGTGAGAATGTCGCCACCTCGTCGATAGTGACGAGGCCATCGGCCTTGGCCAGCTTGGCGCCGAGGCCGACGATGGCGGCTGTGAATTCAAGGTCATTGGCGTCTGGGCCGCAGAGCGGCGTTCCAACATCGCGCGAGGGCTCCTCGCCTTCTTCGAAGGCGCGTTGTGCCATATTCGCAAGTTGCGACCAGATGCTCATGCCGTCCCCGTGTATGCATGATGACCGGGGCGCTGGTAAGGCGCAATCCGATGACACATCAGGCCTTGGAAGCCGGAAATGAATTCCCAAATATCAGGAGTTCCCGGAACCGCGCGCTGCCTGAACCGTAATTCCCGCGCTGTCAGATAGACATTCTGGGAGAAGAGTTCCGCTTCCCGGCGATCTAGTCCCCCCACGTCCCCCCGCCGGGAATGGAAGCGTCGCCGCCACCTTCACAGGTGGCGGCGATTGCCTTTTTGGCTGGTACGATTTGCGACGATTAACCCTGGTTCGACCACGGATTGGTGGATGACAGGTGTTTCATCAAGTCGCCGGCCGGGACCACGGGACCGGCGGAATGGCCTGCGTTCACTTTCATGACATCGCCACGTGTCGGGCCAGAGGCGCCACGAGCCACGTCGGGGCGAGTCGGGCCCTTGCGGTGGCCTGACGATTTCTGGCCGGCGTTTTTGTTTTGCTGCGGCTTTTGGCCCTGACGCGGATTGCCTGGCTTGGCGGCGGCGCCGTCCCAGCCAGATGCGCCACCCTTGCCGCGGCGATTGCGGCGCGAGCCGCCTTCGCCCTCGGCGCGGACGCCCTCGTTACGAGGTTCGTGCTGGCGATGCTCGTTGCGACGATCATCGCTGCGCTCCGGCCGGCGTTTCTGGTCCTGGCGGCGGGGCTGCGGACGGCCGCGCGATTCGACGCGGCCACGCTTTTCGCCGTCGGTGACATTTGCCGAAAGCTGCCCAAGCGTCGCGTCGTTACGGCGATCGGCGCTGGGGATCTTCTGGCGCGTGACCTTCTCGATGTCGCGAAGCAGGCCACGCTCGTCTTCGGCGCAGAACGCCACGGCCGATCCGCCGGAGCCGGCGCGCGCGGTGCGGCCGATGCGGTGGACATACTGTTCAGGCACCTCGGGCAGTTCGTACTGGACAACGTGCGTCACGCTCGAGACGTCGATGCCGCGGGCTGCGATGTCGGTCGCGACCATGGCGCGGATATCACCTGCCTTGAACGAGGCCAGCGCACGTTCGCGCTGGGCCTGGCTCTTGTTGCCGTGGATGGCGGATGCGGAAACACCGCCGCCTTCGAGAATGCGGGTGACCTTGTCCGCGCCGCGCTTGGTGCGAGTAAATACCAGCACGCGGCTGAAGGCGGGGTCGGCGAAGAGTTCGGTGAGGAGCCCGCGCTTGCGGCCGGCCTCGATGAAAACGACCTGCTGGTTGACGCGCTCGACCGTGGTCGCGGGCGGCGCAACGGAGACTTTCAGCGGATCGTTCAGCAGTTCGCCGGCCAGCTTGCCGATGTCGGCGGGCATTGTGGCGGAGAAGAACAGGTTCTGACGCTGCTTCGGCAGGTGCTTCACGATTTGCCGGATCGGCACGATGAAGCCCATGTCGAGCATCTGGTCGGCTTCGTCGAGCACGAAAATTTCCGTCTTCGACAGATCGGCGTCACGCTCGCCAAGGTGGTCGAGCAGGCGGCCGGGCGCTGCGACGATGACATCGACGCCACGGGCCAGCGCGGAGCGCTGCGGTCCGTGCGAGACGCCGCCGAAGATGGTCGCGACGGTCATGCCGAGCTGAGCGCCATAGGCGCGGAAGCTGTCGGCAATCTGTGTTGCGAGTTCGCGGGTCGGCGAGAGCACGAGGCAGCGGCAGCCGCGCTTCGGCGCAGGCTTACGGTCCGCCGCAAGGCGATGGAGGATGGGAAGGGCAAAGGCGGCGGTTTTGCCGGTGCCGGTCTGCGCAATGCCGAGCAGGTCGCGGCCAGCCATGACGCCGGGAATGGCCTGCGCCTGGATCGGCGTAGGATCGGTATAGCCCTTGTCGGTCAGCGCCTTGAGGATCGAGGCGTTGAGTCCGAGGTCTTTGAATTGGGTCAAGTGGGAGGTTTCTTTCGTGTGCGCGAACAGCGGACCACCGTTCAATGACGGGTCCGCGCGAGGCGCTGTCTTTATGGGATGGCCCGGCGTGCGCGGACGATCATGCGATCTTTTCAGGGCTCAACGGGCAGGATCCTTCTGGACCCTTCACGCTTCCGGAGCGCCGATATCGGCCCGATCTGATCGGGACGCGAGGGGCATATCGTTCACACAACCCCTAAAGTCAAGCTAACATGCTGACAGGCCGCATGTGCCAGTTTGACCCTGCAGCGCCGAAAGCAGGCGAATACCCATCGAAACGGCCGCGCAGCTCAGGAAGCCAACGCACTCGCCTCGGCCCGCCGTAGCAGAAAGGCGCGCTCCCGATCATTGGAGGCAAGCGTCGCCGCACGCTCGAACTCTGCCCGCGCCTCCGCATGCCGGCCCAGCCTGGCGAGGAGATCGCCCCGCACGCTTGGCAGGAGATGGTAGGTCTTGAGCAGCGGCTCCTCCGCCAGCCCATCGACGATATCGAGCCCCGCCTGCGCGCCCTCCGCCATGCTCACCGCGATTGCGCGATTGAGCTCCACTACCGGTGAAGCCGTCAGGGCCGAGAGTTCCGCATAGAGCGCCGCGATCCGCGCCCAGTCCGTATCTTCCGCCCTCGCAGCACGCGCATGGCAGGCGAGGATCGCCGCCTGCAGCGCGTAGAACCGGCCCGCGCCGCCCAGCTCCTCAGCGCGCGCAAGCGCCGCAAGCCCGCGCCGGATCAGCAGCCGGTCCCAGATCGCCCGGTTCTGGTCGAGCAGCAGGATCGGCTCGCCCGCCGCATCCGTGCGCGCCGGCGTCCGCGATGCGTGCAACTCCATCAGGCTCAGCAACCCGTGCGTCTCTGGCTCGTTCGGCGCGAGCCCCACGAGGATACGTCCCAGCCGCAGCGCCTCGTCGCACAGCTGCGGCCGCATCAGGTCCTCGCCCCGCGTCGCGGCATAGCCCTCGTTGAACACGAGATAGATCACCTCCAGCACTGCCGAGAGCCGCTCCTTCAGCTCCGGCCCGCGCGGCGTCTCGTAGGCGAGCCCGGACTCCGACAGCGTCCGCTTGGCGCGCACGATACGCTGCGAGATCGTGGCCTCCGAAGACAGGAAAGCCCTCGCGATCTCCCCGGTCGTCAATCCACCCACCATCCTCAGCGTCAGCGCCGCCCGCGCTTCCCTCGACAACAACGGATGGCAGGCGGTGAAGATCAGCCGCAGGATGTCGTCGCCGATGTCATCGTCCAGGGCGGCATCGAGATCGGGCACAGCGTCCTGCTCCGACTCCAGTTCGCGCGCCAGCGCCTGGTGCTTGCGCCCCAGCATCTGGTAGCGACGAAGATGGTCGATGGCGCGCCGTTTGGCGGCGGTGATCAGCCAGGCGGCCGGATTGTCCGGCACGCCCGTCTCCGGCCACCGTTCCAGCGCCAGCACCAGCGCTTCCTGCGCCAGCTCCTCGGCCAGCGGAACGTCCCGCAGCATCCGCGCCACGATGGCGATGATCCGCGCGTGCTCCTTCCGCCAGACGGCAAGAATTGCGCGGTGAGTGTCGGCGACCGTCATGGCCGCCGATTAGAACCCCCACGCGAGGCGGCGCAAGCCTCCGCTAGCGGGGCGGGTCGTGCGGGTTGCCCATCATCGGGCGCATCTCGCACGTGCCTTCCCAGCCCTCGCCGAACTCCCTGTGGACGTTCATGAACTCGACGCCGCTGGCGATGGCCTCTTCCCGCGTCTTGAATTCGAAGATCGCGTAGCCGCCGACCACTTCCTTGGATTCGACGAACGGCCCGTCGATGACGCTCACCTTGCCGCCATCAAGCTTGATGTGCGCCCCGCCCATCGGCAGCGGCATCAACCCGCCGCTATCGATCATCGCGCCGGACTTGATGGCTTTCTCGGCCATCTTGTCGAGTTCCTCGAACAAACGCTTCGGCGGCATGCCCGACTGGCACGACTTCACCAGATACATATATCGCATGGCGATTCTCCTATTCCGCGTTTTCACGGACAGCCGGCCCACTGGCCTGCCGCTCCATCAACAGGACGAACGAGATTGAGCCGGATCGACGCCGGATTCCAAAATATTTCGGCTGGAGGGTCGAACGCGCCAAAACAAGCGAGAAAAGCCCCGCGCGGACGCGTCAGGCCGCCAGCATCACGGCGCCGACCAGCAGCCCGATCTCGATCCTCACCCACGAGAGGTCGATGCGCTGCAGGCTGTTAAGCACGGCCCTGGCCATTCTGGCGTTCCCCTGCCCGGCAGGTCGCAGGGACCGCCAAGCATCGGGAGAAGCCTAGACCTCCAGCCCCAACCCGCAAGCAGAGACACCTGAGTCGCGAACAGGATTCGTGTGGACCTACGCCGGCGGGGCGGCCGACTTCCCATCGGCGATCCACTGGTCGATCACCTGCTCCAGCACATTCAGCGGCATGCCGCCATTCATCAGCACTTCCTCATGGAAGGCGCGGATGTCGAACTTGTCTCCAAGCTCGCTCTTCGCATGTTCGCGCAGCCGGAGAATAGTCAGCTCCCCGATCTTGTAGGCGCAGGCCTGCCCCGGCCACGCGACATAGCGTTCGACCTCGCGCGTGATCTCTTCCTCAGTCATGCCGGTCTTGGAGCGCATGTAGTCGATGGCCTGCTCGCGACTCCAGCGCTCGGCGTGCATGCCGGTGTCGACCACGAGCCGCGTCGCCCGGAACATCTCGGACTGCAGCCGGCCGAGATCGCCGGCAAGATCCGTCTCGTAGAACCCCATCTCCTTGGCCAGCTTCTCGGCGTAGAGCCCCCACCCTTCCGAGAACGCCGCCGGCGAGATCACCTGCCGCTGGATCGGCACGTCCTTCACGTTCTGCGCGGCCGAGAGCTGGAAGTGATGGCCCGGTTCGGCCTCGTGATAGAACAGCGTCGCCAGCGTGAACTTCGGATAGTCCGCCGTGTTGCGCAGGTTGATGTAGAAACGCCCCGGCCGCGAGCCATCGAGCGAAGGCGGGTTGTAATAACCGCCCGCGGACGAGTCCTGCGCGTATTCCGGTACGCGCACGATCTCGAGCGCCTGCTTCGGAAGCGACTGGAACCAGTCCTTGGACTTCGCATCGAAGCCAGCCTTCAAGCCGCGCAGATAGGTCAGCATCTCTTCGCGGCCAGCATCCGTGTTGGGATAGAGCTGGGCCGGATCCTTCATCACCGAATCGACGCGCGCCATGAACTCGCCCGGCGCCACGCCCATCCTGTCCATCACCGCCGTCATCTCAGCTTCGATGCGCGCGGCCTCCGCAAGACCGATCTCATGTATCTCGTCAGCGGTAAGATCGGTCGTCGTCTCGGCCCTGAGGCGGCCGGCGTAGAACTGCTCCCCGCCCGGCACGCGCCAGATGCCTGCGTCATGCGTCGCCGTCTTCCGCATGTCCTCGAACAGCACGATCAGCGCCTCATAGCCCGGAATGACATGCGCATCGACCGCCGCGGTTGCATCAGCCACCAGCTTTGCCTTGTCGGCGTCCCCCAGTTTTATCGCATCGAGCTTGGGCGCGAACGTCGTGACCAACACCGTATTGGCCGCGCCGCCATCGATGAAGGCGTGCATGCCGGCCAGCGCCTTGTCGATGATGAAGTCCGGCGGCGTAATGCCCACAGCGCGATCGGCCTCCACCCGCGCCTTCACTTCGCCAAGCACGCGGCCGAATTCAACGATGCGTTTCACATATTTCTCGGCGCTGGCCTTGCTGACGATCTGGTGCATGTCGGTCAGGAAGGCAGGACCATCGATGGTCACCCCGGAGATCTGGTTGATCCGGTACGGCGCCTGCGCGATCGGGCTCTCGGCTGAGCGCACCATGTCGTCGAACGTGGCGGCAAGAATGCTCCAGCTCAGCGCCTCCTGCCCCTTGAGGCCCTTGGGGCCATAGCGGTCGAGCCCCGCCCGCGCATTCTTCGCCAGCGCCAGCATGCGGTCGTCGCCCGCCTTGGTGTAGTCGTCGAGTTTTGCCGAATGGAAATCGAGAAGCGTGTTGTCTACGACGCCAAGCTGGGTCAAAGCCTGCGGCGACTGGAACGCCATGTCGATGGCGACCCTGTTGGCGTAGTTGTTGACGCCGACCGGCGCCCAGTAGAACCAGGTCACGACCCCGAGGACGGCGACGACAACCAGCGCCACGAGCCCAAGCAGGATTTTTACAAGCAAACGCATGGCTTCCCTCGACATACCTTCAGGCTCGAATGCCACACGCCGGGCGATTGTCATAGGCGCGGGCCCGGCGGGGCTCATGGCGGCCGAAGTGCTGGCGCGGGCAGGCGTTGGCGTCACCATCCACGAGCGTATGCCCAACCCGGCGCGAAAATTCCTGCTGGCCGGACGCGGCGGCCTCAACCTCACGCATTCCGAACCTCTGGAACCCTTCCTGTCGCGCTATGGCGCCGCGCGGGCGAGGCTTGAGCCTGCCATACGCGCCTTTCCGCCGGATGCGCTGAAGGCATGGAGTGAAGAACTGGGCGTCGAAACCTTCGTCGGCTCAAGCGGACGCATCTTTCCAAAAGCGATGAAAGCCTCGCCTCTTCTGCGCGCGTGGCTCGCGAAGCTGGGCGGCATGGGCGTCGAACTCGTCGCGCGCTCGCGCTGGCTGGGATGGGAGAATGGCGCGCTCGTGCTCGAGACGCCGGAAGGCCGGCGCATCGAACGACCTGACGTTGCCGTTTTTGCCCTGGGCGGCGCGAGCTGGCCACGCCTTGGATCGGATGGAAGCTGGCAGGCCGCGTTCAGCGCACACGGCGTGGAGATCGCGCCGCTGAAGCCGTCCAACTCAGGCTTCCTCATTTCGTGGTCCGGCGTATTCAAGGAGAAGTTCGCGGCCCAGCCGATCAAACGTTCGCGGTTCTCGTTCGATGGCCACGAAGCGCGCGGCGAAGCCATCGCCACCGCGTACGGTCTCGAAGGGGGCGCGATCTATGCGCTGTCGGCGCACTTGCGCGACACGATCGAGGCACAGGGATCGGCTGCCCTGGAAATCGACCTGATGCCGGACATGAGCGAAACCGCGCTGGCGACAAGACTTTCCGGCGGGGCTAAGGACTCCACCGCGAACCGGCTGCGCAAGGCGGGCCTCTCGTCGGCAGCGGCGAGCCTAGTGCGGGAAGACGAACGCGGCGCCTCCCTTCCCTCAGCGCCCGGCGATCTCGCGCGGCGCATCAAGCAGGTGCGCGTGAAGCTGACGGGCGTCGCTCCGATTGCCCGCGCTATCTCGACAGCGGGCGGCGTGAGCTGGGACAGCATCAACGCGGACTATTCCCTGAAGGTCGATCCGACAGCCTTCGTCTGCGGCGAAATGCTCGACTGGGAAGCGCCGACGGGCGGTTACCTGCTGCAGGCGTGCTTCGCCACCGGCCGCGCTGCCGGGCTGGGCGCGCTGAAGCGGACGGGCCTCTAGAACGCTCCGGCGATAGTGAGCGTCACCGTTCGGCCGTAGGTCGAGTTGCGCTCTTCGGTCGAGGAGAATGCGCCCGGCGGAATTCGCGACGGCGTATAGAAGCGGCGATCCACTTCCTTTTCCACATCCAGAAGGTTCGCGGCCGTCAGCCTCACCAGCACTCCGCCCAGGAAGCGCGTCGTCTCGACAAAGAGATCGACGCCGGGCTCGCCCAGATCAGCCGACTCGATGCGGTCGACACGATACTGCGTGGCCGGAGGAGCAACGATAGCTGCGCCCGCCGACACCGGCAGCGTGCTGGCGACCCTGCCACCCCAAGCGACCTTCATCGACGGGATGTCCTGCCGGAAATCGACCGCCCAATCATACTCGGCCTCGTTGGAGATCTCGCGCTCCTCGCCGGTCAGCGGATCGATGACCTTGCTGCCCTGCCCGCCAGCATTGAGCTTCAGCAGGCCGTTCTTCACGCCCATCGAGTCCAGCGGCAACGTCGCTTCGATGCGGCCGCCCCAGCGTTCGCCGTCGCCGATATTGCCAATGGCGGTCCGCAACGGCGTGGGCGCCGGCGAGATGAAATCCTGCGTGTCCTCGATGTCGTCGTAGAAGCCCGTGATCGAGATCGAGCCGCGCTGGCCGATCTGCCGCTTCCACTGCGCGCTCAGCTTCCAGGTCTGCTCTGGCTCCAAGTTGGTGTTGCCGACATTGGCCGTTGAGCTGATCGAGTCGAGACCCGTGGCGAAATCGCCGAAGTCGAGCTGCGACACATCTCGAACCAGCGAGAGTCGAACCTGATCGGTCGCGCTCGGTGTCCACGTCGCGACGACACGCGGCTTCGCATAGGTGAAATCGCGTTCGATGTCGGGCTGCGCCGGTTGGGTGATGGTCTGGCGGATGGTCGAAGCCTCGTAGTTGAAGCCGCTCTCCAGCGTCAGTTGTGGATTGATGCGCCAGACGTCGACGATCGACGCCTCCGCCCGCTCCTCCTCGACCTCGGTCGAAGCAACCGGCACTGTCACCGGAAACAGCGGCCCGGTAAGCGCGCCCAGCAGGCTCTGCCGATCCGTCCTGCGATAGTTGTAGGCGCCTTCGAGACCGAGCTCGACCGTGTGCGCGCTGTTCGGCTTCAAGGTCCAGACACCGCGCAGCACGTGCTCGCCTGCCCTGTTGTCCGCATTGTCGACCGCCCGGCCTTGCGGCAAGCCGAGAACGTTCTGCGTCAGCGTCTGCTGCGGCCGCCAGTTCACCAGCCGGTTCACGGTGATGAGCTTCACCGCGTTGGCCGCCGAGAATTTGTGCTCCCAGTCGCCGCCGAGGTCGACATACCAGATGTCCTTCTCGGTGTAGTTGAACGAAATGCCGCCCACCGATGTCCCGCTCGGGGCGCGCACATCGGCCGCGGCGTTGAGCGTGAACCAGCGCGGCAGCACGCGGAAGTTTACGTTGAACGTATCCCGCGCCGTTGGCGTCCAGTTGCCCGTGCCGGAGACCAGAAGCTCGCCGGCCTGCTGCTGGTAGAACTCTTCCTGCGTGCGCGTCAGCGTGCCCGCCGCATTGCGGAACGTCGCCTCCACTTCCTCGCGCTCGCCGATATTGGTGCCCTGCACGTTGAGGCGGAACCCAAAATCACTGCCCTTCCACGCGCGCGTCGCGCCGACCTGCAAACCCTGGTGCCCCTGCTCATAGTAGCGCGTCGTCGCTGCCCACGTGGTCGAAACCTGCACCTGCGCCGCCGGCTTCAGCACGACGTTCGCGAGTTCCGTATACCCGCGCACGTCGATATCGCCGGCCGCCGCTGCGCCGATCAGCTCGATCCGCAGCACATCGCGCGCCGCGATGCGGCCCAGCTCCTTGCTGATTTCCGTCTTGCTCGCCGGCCGCTGTCCGTCGATCAGCACGTTGCCGGCAGTGGCGCCGAAACCGCGCAGCTCCTCGCCCTCGTCGATGGTGAAGCCCGGAAGCTGGCGCACCATGTCCTCGGCCGTGATCGGGTTGAAGCGCGCAAAGAAAGCCGTGTCGAACGTCCGCACCGCCTGGTCGCCCGCTGACGCCGCGGTCGGCGGTGGTGACTGCGCCTGCTGGGCGCTGGCAACGCCGGTCAGCGCAAACGCGCTGACGGCCAGCGCCGTCAACTTTTTCCAGTCCTTCACGACCGTCCCCTCTGCAACCCGTCGGCGTGCAAACGACATCGCGCCGCGGGCGTTTCTTATTTGTAAACGCAGTCCGTCAGATTCTCAGTGACGCACGAATTCGACCCTGAGGCGCAGTTTCCCGCAGGAGGGGCGGAAAGTCGATAAGCTGAATAGTTGTAACGGCTAGTCCGAACGTCGCAGCCCGGCAGCCCGGCAGCGCACAGGGACAACCCCGCAAAACGCTGCGGCAGACGCGGAAACCCGTTCAATAGTTGAGGATCGGTCTCAGCCAGCGCTCCGCCGTCGCCAGGTCCCAGCCCTTGCGCCGTGCATAGTCCTCGACCTGGTCCTTCTCGATCCGCCCGACCGCGAAATACACGGCGTCAGGATGCGAGAAGTAGAGGCCGGACACGCTGGCGGTCGGCAGCATGGCGAAGCTGGAGGTCAGCTCCATGCCGGCGTGCCGTGTGGCGTCCAGCAGGTCGAAGATGGTCTGCTTCTCGGTGTGTTCCGGCTGGGACGGATAGCCCGGCGCCGGACGGATGCCGCGATAAGCCTCGGCGATGAGTTGGTCGTTCGGGAGAGCTTCGTCGGGCGCATAGCCCCACAACTCCTTGCGCACCCGCTCGTGGAGATACTCGGCGAAAGCCTCCGCGAAACGATCCGACAACGCCTTGACCATGATGCCGGAATAATCGTCGTTCTTGGCGATGAACTCGGCAGCCTTCGTCGCATCGCCATCGCCGGAAGTCACCGCGAACGCGCCGACATAGTCCACGCCCTCTGGTTTTCCCTTCAGGCCCTTCGGCGCGATGAAGTCACTCAGCGCGAACTGGCCCTTCTCATTGGTCTTCTCCATCTGCTGGCGCAGCGTGAAGAAGCGCGCACGTTCCTTCTCCCGCGCCTCGTCCGCCCAGACGATGACATCATCGCCATCGGCGTTGGCAGGCCAGAAGCCGACAACGCCGCGCGGCTTCAGCCATTGCTCGCCGATCAGCCGCTGCAGCATCGCCTGCGTGTCCGACCACAGTGACCGCGCCGCCTCTCCGATCACATCGTCCTCGAGGATCTTCGGATAGCGGCCGGCGAGATCCCAGCTCGAGAAATAAGGCGTCCAGTCGATGTAACGGGCCAGCGTCGCAAGATCGGCTTCGAACGCGCGCACGCCCAGGAAACTCGGCTTCGGCGGCGTGTAGCTTTTCCAGTCCGGCTTGTGCGCCATCTCTCGTGCCTTCGCGAGACTGACGCGCGCCTTTGCAGGACCCGACGCCCGCGTCTCGCGGATTTTGGCGTACTTCGCCTTCATGTCCGCCCAGAACTTGCCGCGCGTATCCGGCCCGATGAGCTGGCTCACCACGCCGACAGCGCGGCTGGCGTCGAGCACGTGCACCACAGGCGCGTGGCTGAACATCGGCTCGATCTTGATCGCCGTGTGCGCCGGGCTGGTCGTCGCCCCGCCGATCAGCAACGGCTTGTGAATCCCAAGCCGCTGCATCTCCGAGGCAAAGTTCACCATCTCGTCCAGCGACGGCGTGATCAGACCCGACAGCCCGATCATGTCGGCGTTCTCGTTGGCCGCCGTCTCGAGAATCTTGTCGGCCGGAACCATCACGCCGAGGTCGATCACCTTGTAGCCGTTGCACTGCAGGACCACGCCGACGATGTTCTTGCCGATGTCGTGCACATCGCCCTTCACCGTCGCCATCACAACAATGCCGTTCGACTTGTTGGCCAAGCCGGTGCGCAGCTTCTCTTCCTCCATGTAAGGAAGCAGGTGCGCGACCGCCGCCTTCATGACGCGCGCGGATTTCACCACCTGCGGCAGGAACATCTTGCCCGCGCCGAACAGGTCGCCGACAATGTTCATGCCGTCCATCAGCGGCCCCTCGATGACATGCAGCGGCCGCTCGACCGAAAGCCGCGCCTCCTCCGTGTCCTCGACGATGAACTCCGTGATGCCGTTGACCAGCGCGTGCGCCAGCCTGTCCTTCACCGGCTTCTCGCGCCAGCTCAGGTCCTTCTTCTGCTCAACGCCCTTCTGGCCGCGGAAGCGCTCTGCGATCTCGAGCAAACGCTCGGTCCCGTCCGGCCGGCGATTGAGGATCACGTCCTCGACTCGCTCGCGCAGTTCCGGCTCGATATTGTCGTAGATGTCGAGCTGCCCCGCGTTCACGATCGCCATGTCGAAGCCGAGCTTGATGGCGTGGTAGAGGAACACCGAGTGCATCGCCCGCCGCACCGGCTCATTGCCGCGGAACGAGAACGACACGTTGGACAAGCCCCCCGACGTGCGCGCGTAAGGCAGGTTCGCCTTGATCATCTTCACCGCCTCGAAGAAATCGACGGCGTAGTTGTTGTGCTCCTCGATCCCCGTCGCCACGGCGAAGATGTTGGGATCGAAGATGATGTCTTCCGGCGGGAACCCGATGCCGACCAGCAGGTCATAGGCGCGCTTGGAAATCTCGTACTTGCGCTGCGCCGTATCAGCCTGGCCCTTTTCGTCGAACGCCATGACGACCACGGCTGCGCCGTAGCTGAGCGCCTTGCGCGCCTGGTCGAGGAATTGCTTCTCGCCTTCCTTCATCGAGATCGAGTTGACGATCGCCTTGCCCTGGACGTTCTTCATCCCCTCCTCGATGATGTCCCACTTCGAGGAATCCACCATGATCGGAACCTTGGCGATGTCCGGCTCGGCCGCGATCAGGCGCAGGAAGGTCCGCATCGCCGCTTTCGAATCCAGCAGCCCCTCGTCCATGTTGACGTCGATGATCTGCGCTCAGCTCTCCACCTGCTGGCGAGCAACCTCCACGGCCTTCGCGAAATCACCCTCGACAATAAGCTTCTTGAACGCCGCCGATCCGGTGACGTTGGTGCGCTCGCCGATGTTGACGAAGGTTGCGGTGGCCCGCACTTCAGGTTGCTCTGTCACTGAATACTACTCCGCGGCCCTCGGCCTGATCAGCCCCGGCAGGCCGTCTATGCTCTGCGCATTTTTCGTCAACCGGCTCTCGTGCCACGCATCGAGTTCCTGGTGGTCGATATAGCGCTTCAGCTGGTCGCGCTCACCCTTGTACTCGTAGAACGGCACGCCCCAGCCGCAGCTGTCCTGAACCGCAGTGATGTCGGCAAAGACGATGTCGCGCGCGCGCTCATGTCCCGGCGGGAATTTCGCGATCTCCTCCGAAAAGCCCGGATCGTTGAACTGCATCGCTGACCCACGGCCATAGAGCCGCATGATGTTGGGCGCGCCCTCATAGGCGCAGAACATGAAGGTGATCCGCCCGTTCTCGCGCACATGCGCCAGCGTCTCGGCCCCCGACCCGCCAAGGTCGGCATAAGCCACACGGTTGGGGCCGACGATGCGGAAGCTGTCATAGCCCTTGGGGCTGAGATTTACCCGCCCTGCATCCGACATCGGCGCCGTCGCGACAAAGAACATCTTCTGCGCCTTGATGAAGGCGACATGCTTGTCTTCGATCCTGTCGTAGAACTTGGCCATCGGCTCTGCCCTGTTCAGCGCGGCTTGCGCGCTGCAGTCACTTCGATCTCCACCAACACGCCGGGCGCGACAAGTCCAGCAACCTGCACCGTCGAGCGTACCGGACGATTGGGCTGTTCGTCGGAGCCAAAGTGCTTCACATACGCCCGGTTCATCCCCGCAAAATCCATCGCCCCGCCCGCTGTCGGCGCCACGAGATAAACTGTCGCCGCAACCACATCCGCCTCGCTCGCGCCAACCTCGGCAAGCTGCGCCCTGATCTTCTGGAGCGTGCTCGCCGTCTGCTGTTCGGTGTCGCCCCACACCGCCGCCCGTCCGTCCGCCGCGGACGTCACCGGATCCGGCACGATGCCCGGCAACCGGATCGTCTCGTAACCCGCCGGGATCACCAGCGTCCGCGCATACATAGCGTTCGGCGCCGCATAGGTCCGCACGACGTCGCTCGGTGTCGTCTCCTTCAGGCGCGCCGACACCGCGACGCAGCCAGCCAGTGGCATCAATCCAAGCAGCATGATGAGCCTCATGCGAGTTCGAACGGCTCGAGCCCTGCCAGGCGCAGCGCCGGCGTCCGAACAACCGGCTGGCGCGGCTTCACGCCCCGCACTGCATCCGCGACGTGCTTGATGTGGTCCGGCGTCGTGCCACAGCAGCCGCCGAGAATGTTGACCAGCCCTTCCTTGGCCCACTGCTCGACGGCGTGCGCCGTCTGATGCGGTTGCTCATCATACTGGCCCATCTCGTTGGGCAGGCCGGCGTTGGGATAGGCCGCGACCAGCGTATCCGCCACGCGCGCCATCTCGGCGATGAACGGCCGCATCAGGTCCGCGCCCAGCGCGCAGTTGAACCCCACCGCAAATGGCTTGGCGTGCTTCACCGAATTCCAGAACGCTTCCGTGGTCTGGCCCGACAGCGTGCGGCCCGACCGGTCGGTGATCGTCCCCGAAATCCAGATCGGCAGCTTCTCCTTGCCCTCGGCTTCCATGTCCATGATCACCTTGAGAGCCGCCTTGCAGTTCAGCGTGTCGGTGATCGTCTCGATCAGGTAGAGATCCACCCCGCCCTCGTAGAGCGCCTCGATCTGCTGGCGATAGGCCTTGTAGACCTGGTCGAAATCGACCAGCCGCGCGCCGGGATCGTTCACGTCCGACGACATCGACAGCATCTTGTTGAGCGGCCCGATCGAGCCCGCCGCAAAGCGCGGCTTGTGCGGCTCCTTCTTGGTCCAAGCATCCGCCCGGGCGCGGGCTATCCTCGCGCCCTCGAGGTTGATGTCGCGCACGGCTTCTTCGTCCAGCTTGTAGTCGTCCTGCGCGATGCTGGTCGCTGAGAAGGTGTTGGTCTCGGAGATGTCCGCGCCTGCGCCGTAGTAAAGATCGTGCAGCTCACCCACGAGGTCCGGCCGCGTCAGGCACAGTATGTCGTTGTTGCCCTTGAGCTGGCCCGGATGGTCCTTGAAGCGCTCCGCACGGAAGTCCGCTTCCGTGAGGCCCTTCTTCTGGAACATCACGCCCCACGATCCGTCGAGGATCAGGATGCGCTCCTTCGCAGCAGCTTTCAGCGCGGCGATTCTTTCCTGGCGGGTCATTGCACTTGCCTTCCCGGTGTGAGGCCCAGAAGCCGGCACGTCGACAGCGACAGACCGGCGCGGTTCATCGTATAGAAGTGGAACTGCTCGACGCCCTGCTCCGCCAGGCGGTTGCAGAGATCGGCCGCGATGTGTGCGGTCACAAGATCGCGCGTCTCGGGATCGTCATCGAGACCCTCATAGAGCGAGGCGATGCGGCTGGGGATGGTCGACCCGCACAGTTTCGCCATCCGCTGCAGCCCCCTGAAGTTCGACTGCAGCATGACGCCCGGAATGATCGGCGCGGTGATGCCCGCATCGTGCACGGCGTCGAGGAAGCGGAAGTAGACGTCCGGATAGAAGAAGAACTGCGTGATCGCACGATGCGCTCCGGCGTCCAGCTTGCGCTTCAGGTTGTCGATCTCGTTCTGCAGCGAACCGGCATTGGGATGCACTTCGGGATAGCAGCCGACCGAGACATCGAAATCGCCAATCCGCCGCGCGCCCGCGATCAGGTCCGACGCATAGGCATAGCCATTCGGATGCGGCTCATACTTCGCGCCTATGCCCGCCGTAGGATCGCCGCGCAGCGCCACGATGCGCTTCACGCCGGCATCCCAGTAATCTTTGAGAACGCCGTCGATCTCCGACTTCGTCGCCGATACACAGGTGATGTGGCCCGCTGGGCTGAGACCGGTCTCATCGACCATGCGCTTCACGATCGAATGCGTGCGCTCGCGCGTCGATCCGCCCGCGCCATAGGTCACCGACACGAAGGACGGATTCACCGGCGCCAGCCGGTGCACCGAATCCCAGAGCTTCTGCTCCATCTCGGGCGTCTTGGGCGGGAAGAACTCGAAGGAAACTTTTGGAACACTCATGCCGCGGATCTCTTGCCAGTCTTCTGCAAGTCTTTCTGGCTGTCGGCCGTCCACAAGATGACCGCAACGCCCTTGTCGCCCCCCGGCGACCGGAAAGTCCTCGCCGAGCGCACCGATAGTCCGGCCTTGTCCGCCCAGCGCTCGAAGTCGGCCTCGGAGACGCCAAGGTGGCGGTGCGCGTGTTCGCTCCTCAGGTGCTCCAGCTTGTGCGGCGCAAAGTCGACGACGATCAGTCGCCCGCCCGGCTTCAGCACCCGCGCCGCCTCGTTGAGCGCCCGGCCTGGATCGTCGAGGAAGTGCAGCACCTGGTGCACGATCACGAGGTTGGCCGAATGATCGGCATAGGGCGCCGCAGTCGCATCGCCGTGACGCACCGACGCGTTGGACACGCCCGCCGCCTCGAGGTTCGACCGCGCCACGGTGAGCATCTGATGGCTGAGGTCGATGCCTTCCACACGCCGGGCCTTGCCCGCGAACAGCGTCAGCATCCGCCCCGTGCCCGTGCCGAAGTCCACGACCAGGTCGAACGGCCCGACGCCCGCCGCCTGAATGACGGCCTTCTCGATGTCTGAATCCGAATAGTGCAGCGCGCGCAGCCGGTCCCATTCTTCCGCAACGCGCGAGAAATACTGGTCCGCCGCTTCCGAGCGTTCGGCCTTCACTTCCTCCAGCCGCTCGCGGTCGCGCCTGATCGCCGGATCGGCCGGGTCGATCGCCGCGTTGAGCGTGTCGACTAGCTCGCGCGCGCGCCCCTCAACCGGCAGGCGATAGAACACCCAGGCGCCTTCCGGCAGCCTGTCGATCAAACCGGCGGCGGTCAGGAATTTGAGATGGCGCGACAGCCGGGGCTGGCTCTGATTGAGCACCTGGACCAGCTCGCCTACGGACAGCTCGCCATGCGCCAAAAGCGCAAGTATCCGCGCACGGGTGACCTCCCCCGCTGCGCGAAGCTGCTGTACCAAGGTGGAAAGGCCTGCCGCTTCCATATAATCATATAAGCATATCTTTATATGCTCGACAAGCGAGTTCCCCAGCGCGCCGAGCGGGCGTGGGCGTATGGCAACGCTTTAAGTTTCCGTCGGGTACATCTGGTGCAAGGTGTTGATCCCCATCCAATCGACCCTCATATCGTCCCGACCCCGTGGGAGCGTCCTCGAAGATGAAATCCGTGCAGGCCGCTCTCTTCGGCCCTCTTTCAGTAGCGGCCGCCCTTTCGCTTGGGGCCTGCGCAACCACGGGCGGTCCCGAAGATCCCTACGAGGACTTCAACCGCTCGATGTTCTCGTTCAATGACGGGCTCGACAAAGCGGTCCTCGAGCCGGTGGCCAAAGGGTACCGGACGGTGACCAACGAGCCGATCCGTGGCGGCGTCAGCAACTTCATCGACAATCTCGGCGAGCCGGTCACGTTCGCCAACGAGGTGCTGCAGGGCAAGGTCGGCAACGCCGCCGGCACTGTCGGCCGCTTCGTCCTCAACACCACCATCGGCATCGTCGGCATCTTCGATCCCGCCGGCGCCATGGGCATCAAACGGACCGACGAGGATTTCGGCCAGACGCTGGGCGTCTGGGGCGTCGGTACCGGTCCGTACCTGGTCCTGCCCTTCCTCGGATCGAGCAATCCGCGCGACCTGCTGGGCAAGGGCGCCGACATGGCGATGAACCCGATCAACTACGCCGAGTTCGATGGCGACGACGCCACGCGAATCGGAACCGCTGTCGTTGGAGGCGTTTCGGCCCGCGAGGGCGCCATCGAGACCGTCGACAGCGTTAGGGACCAGATCGACCCCTATACCACAGTCAGGCGTTTCTATGTCCGTAGCAGGGCCGCTGCGGTCGGAAACTCGGATCCTGTGCCCACTAACACCGAACAACTGCCCGATTACGAATTAGATTTCTGAGTTGGGTTCAGTGGAGGCTCCCATGAAGTTCACGCGTACTCTCGCCATTGCCGCCCTCGCGCTGATCACGGCAGCGCCTGCGTTCGCCGACAAGAAGTCGGAAAGCTATGTGCAGGTGAAAGCCGACGAGGTGCTGCAGGTCCTCAACGACAAGTCGTTGAGCGCGGACGCGCGCGGGGCCAAGTTCGAACAGTACATGAACCTGTTCGCGCACATGCCGTCGATTGCGCGGCGCGTGCTGGGCGCCCAGGGGCGCGGCCTCTCGGACGCCGATTTCGACCGCTATTACAAGATCTTCGAGACCTACGCGATGGAAGTGTACGAGGTTCACCTCGACCAGTTCCGAGGCGAGGCGATCAAGGTTGTCGGCTCGAAGGACACGGACGCGCGCCGTTCCACCGTCGAATCGCTGATCAAGAGCTCGCAGACCGGCAAGGACATCAAGGTCTACTGGGACGTGCTGATGAGCCAGGACGGCAAGTCCTATCGCGTGCGCGACGTCGGCCTCGACCTCGGCGGTTCGGTCCTCTGGCTCGCCCAGGAACAGCAGGCCCAGTTCGAAAGCGTCCTCGACCGCAACAACGGCAACATCGACAAGCTGATAGAGCGCATCAACCAGATGCTCGCCGACATGGAACAACGCAAAAAAGACGGCCGCGGCTCCGCCTACAAGCTCAAGAGCTGACCGTCCGACAATCGGAATACCAAAGGCCCGCCCGAAAGAGCGGGCCTTTTTGTTGGCGCTGGCGGCTCCGAGCCCGCCCTTAACCTGCGGGGTCAAACGACGAAATCCGCAGGTTAAGGACGCGCGCCGGAAACTTTTTGAGAAAAAGATTCTCAAGCAGCCCAACCGCTTGCGCAGTTTTTCGCCAAAAACCGCCCCGAAAAATCGTGCAACTTATCCTGCTGGGTCCGGAGCGCACTTATAATCGCCGTTGCCCTGACGGAGGGAGGTCTTGGAGACGTCCGAAATCTCAAGGCGTCAGGGCGTTGGTCGGCGTGGGGTTTGAAGTGTCGGCGACTGGATCGCCGTCAAGCAAGCCAGTCACGGCGGGGGGATGGCGTATCCGACCTCTCCCGGCTGCGAGGCGAAACGAACTTCAGACCCATCTGCCTCCGGGGACAGAAACCGGAGGGTCCGGGGTGGTTCGGTTTTCAAAACCCCGCACGCGGAACCGGCAGACGGCGT
>JAUYPV010000137.1 GCA_030697555.1 Hyphomonadaceae bacterium | reverse complement strand
TCACGCCCATCGTCCCCGCAGGAGGGCAGTCGGTACCACCTGTTCAACGGCGCGGAGGCGGTGCGTTCGAGCGTGGAGCCCTTAGAGGGTCCTCAGCTCCCGCGTACGCCGGAGTCAAGCTCCGGCCAAGTGGGAGGGATATCCAGGGACTGCAGGGTTGAACGCCTGCAGCCTGCACGCCAGCGGCGACACCCACGGCAGAGGCGTGAAACGACCGCCTTGTCCGAGGCCGCTGATCTAACGAACGCGGGGACGCGGGATTTCGCGTTTCTTTTTGTCTACCGGTAGAGCTGCTTGACCGCAGCAAAGCCAAACCACGCGGGCGATCCCGCGTCCCCGGCCCTCCATCTGGAGGCGCACACAGCGACCCGCAGGGCCACGTGCCCGTGCGAAAGCGAAGCTGCGCCTGATGTTTGAAATACAGAGTCTAAGAAGCGCCTACTTCCGCTTCAGCACATCCTCGAGAACCGCGCGCGCCTTGGCGCCCAGCTCGGGATTGGCCAGCGCCATTGCTGCGAAGGCTTCGAGATAGAGCAGCTTGTCGCCGCAGTCGTAATCCTTGCCGTCATACTTGAAGGCGTGGAAATCCTGTGTGCCCATCAGGCGCTGCATCGCGTCGGTGAGCTGGATCTCGCCGCCCGCTCCGGGGGTCTGAGTGGCAAGAAGATCGAACACTTCCGGCTGCAGGATGTAGCGGCCGGTGATCTTGAGTCTGGATGGTGCTTGAGCAACAGGCGGCTTCTCCACCATGCCCTTCATCTTCACCAGCGGACCCCCGGAACCAGTTGGGTCGCCCGCCGTCACCGGATCGATCACGCCATACTGGTTGACGCGCTCCTGCGGCACTTCATCGACCGCCACGATGTTCCCGCCGACTTCGTTGTAGGCGTCGATCATCTGCCCGAGGCACGAGCGGCCATTGCCCTTCACGATCACGTCGGGCAGCAGCACCGCGAACGGCTCGTCGCCAATGATGTCGCGCGCGCACAGCACCGCATGTCCAAGGCCCAGCGCCGCCTGCTGGCGGGTGAAGCTCGAAGCCCCCGGGGGCAGGGAGGCGGCGCGGACTTCCGCGAGGATCGCATCCTTCTTCTTGGCCTCGAGCGTCGCTTCCAGTTCGTACGCCTTGTCGAAATAATCCTCGATCGCCTGCTTGCCGCGACCGGTCACGAACACGAAGTGCTCGATCCCCGCCTCGCGCGCCTCGTCCACGACGTACTGAAGGGCCGGACGGTCGAACACCGTCAGCATCTCCTTCGGCACTGCCTTGGTGGCCGGCAGGACGCGGGTGCCGAAACCGGCGACAGGGAGAACGGCCTTGCGGACGGGCTTCATGGTAAATTCCTGGTGGTCATGCTTCAGGACGCGACAGGCAGGCTACCGCGCGCGCGAATCTGCGAACGAAGTGCAACTGCCCTGCCAAGGCTGTTACTCGACGGTGACGGACTTGGCGAGGTTGCGCGGCTGGTCCACGTCCGTGCCTTTTTCCACCGCCACGTGATAGGCGAGCAATTGCAGCGGAATGATCGTCACGATCGGCTGGATGATCCGCTCGCAGGTGGGGATCTCGATCGTCCCCCACGGCGCCTTGCCGGCCGCCTTGATCCCCGCCGCATCCGACACCAGCAGCACCCGCCCATGCCGCGCCGCAACCTCCTGCAGGTTCGACAGCGATTTTTCGAACAGGTGGTCGTGCGGCGCCGCCATGATCACCGGAGTGTTTTCATCGATCAGCGCGATCGGCCCATGCTTCAGCTCCCCCGCCGCATAGCCCTCGGCGTGGATGTAGGAGATTTCCTTGAGCTTCAGCGCGCCTTCCAGCGCGATGGGATAATGCTGGCCCCGGCCGAGATAGAGAATGTCGCGCGCCTTCGCGACCTCCGGCGCGAGCTTCATGATCTGGTCCTCGATCTTCAGCGCCTCGGAGATCAGGCGCGGAATCTCGATCATCGCCCGCACCAGCTTGCGCTCCGTCTCGCGCGGCAGGAACTCGCGCTGGCGGCCAGCCGTCACGGCGGTGGCGAGGAGCGCGCAGAGCTGGGCGGTGAATGCCTTGGTCGAAGCCACGCCGATCTCGACGCCGGCCAGCGTCGGCAGAATGGCGTCGCACTCGCGAGCGATGGAAGAAGTCGGCACGTTGACGACGGCGGCCGTCATCACGCCCTTCGCCTTGCAATATTCCATCGCTGCCTTGGTGTCGGCCGTCTCGCCCGACTGCGTGACGACGATGGCCAGCGTCTTAGGCGTCAGCACTGGATCGCGATAGCGGAACTCGGAGGCAACATCGACATCGGCAACGATGCCGGCCAGCTGCTCGAACCAGTATTTGGCGACGAAGCCGGCGTAATAGGCCGTGCCGCAGGCGACGATCTGGATGCGGTCGAACTTGGTGAAGTCGAGCGCCTTTTTCCCGGGGCGGGTAGGCAGCACGCATTTCAACTCGTAGGCGTCGATATAGGCGGTGATCGTACGGCCCGCGAAGTCCGGCTGCTCGTAGATCTCCTTCTGCATGAAGTGGCGGTAGTTGCCTTTTTCCGCAGCGGCGCCGGCGGCGGGCACATGCACCTCTGCGCGCTTCACGGGTTTCCCCGAAGCATCGAAGATTTCAAAGCTTGTGCGGGTGAGGGCGCACCAGTCGCCTTCCTCGAGATAGATCACGCGCTGAGTGAATGGTCCGACCGCCAGCGCATCCGACCCGAGAAACATTTCCTTGTCGCCGATGCCGATCACCAGCGGCGATCCGCGCCGTCCGCCGAGAATGAGATTCTCCTCGCCTTCGACCAGCGCCGCAATCGCGAACGCGCCGCGCAACTGGTCGAGCGTCGCCTTGAACGCATCCCTGGGCGACAGGCCCTTGCCGAGACCTTCGTCGATCAGGTGGGCGATGGTCTCCGAATCCGTCTCCGTCTCGAACTTGCGCCCGCGCGCTTCCATAGCCTCGCGCAGCTCACGGAAATTCTCGATGATGCCGTTGTGCACGATCGCGACCCGGCCGCTCGCATGCGGGTGGGCGTTGGTCTCGTTGGGCTGGCCGTGGGTCGCCCAGCGCGTATGGCCAATGCCAACCCCGGCCTTGAGGCTGATCTCGCGGACCTTCTCGTCGAGATTGTTGAGCTTGCCCGGCACCCGCAGGCGCTTCAGCCGCCCGGCCTCCAGCACGGCGACGCCCGCCGAATCATAGCCCCGGTATTCGAGTCGCTTCAGGGCTTCCACCAGTCGCGGCGCGGCCGGCTGGTCGCTGAGAATGCCGATGATGCCGCACATGGCGAACTCCCGAACACCTGGTCCCCGGAAAGTACAGGGAACTCCAAGGGCCTCTACATCGCAGACCAGCTAAAGATATTGCAAATAGTGGTCAGGCTTGGTCATGAACATCACGACTTCGCGCCGAGATATGGCGTATTAACGGCGTTGATGGCTCATCCGCCTGCCTCGGCCCGACTGGGCTCGCAGAGTGTTGTAAGGAGTTTGGGGACGATGACGGCGCGCAAGATCTTCGGCACGGACGGTATCCGCGGCCAGGCCAACTCCTGGCCGGTCACGCCTGAAATGGCGATGCGCCTCGGCATGGCGGCGGCCACCTATTTCCGCAAGTCCGACCCGCGCCGTCACCTGGTCGTCATTGGCAAGGACACCCGTCTCTCCGGCTACATGCTGGAGCCGGCGCTCACCGCAGGCTTCACCGCCAAGGGCATGGACGTGGTCCTGTTCGGCCCGCTGCCCACCCCCGGCATCGCCATGCTGACGCGCAGCTTGCGCGCCGACCTCGGCGTCATGATCTCCGCCTCGCACAATCACTATGTCGACAACGGCATCAAGCTGTTCGGACCGGACGGCTACAAGCTCTCCGACGAGGCCGAACTGGCAATCGAAGGCCTGATGGCCCGGCCGCTGGACGAAGACCTTGCTGCCTCGCCGGACCTCGGCCGCGCCCAGCGGGTGGACGATGCCCAGTCGCGCTATGTCGAAATCGTCAAGGCGACGTTCCCGCGCAAGCTGCGCCTGTCGGGTCTTCGCATTGTCATCGATTGCGCCAACGGCGCCGCCTACAAGGTCGCGCCCAAGGCGCTCTACGAACTGGGCGCCGAGATCTTCCCGATCGGGGACGAGCCCAACGGCTTCAACATCAACCGTGAAGTCGGCTCTACCGACACCCGCGCCATGGTCGAGGCAGTGCACCGTTACCGCGCCGACATCGGCATCGCGCTCGATGGCGACGCGGACCGCGTAGTGCTCTGCGACGAAAATGGCCGCATCATCGACGGCGACCAGCTCCTCGGCCTCATCGCGCAGACTTGGAAAGCACAGGGCCGCCTTACCAAGAACGCCATCGTCGCCACCGTCATGTCCAACCTCGGCCTCGAGAATCATCTCAAGGGCATCGGCGTGAAGCTCGAGCGCACGCAGGTCGGCGACCGCTATGTCGTCGGGCGGATGATGGAGAAGGGGCTCAATGTCGGCGGCGAACAGTCCGGCCACATCGTGCTGTCGGATTTCTCCACCACCGGCGACGGGCTCATCGCCGCCCTTCAGGTGCTGGCCGTCATGGTCGAGACCGGCAAGAAGCTCTCCGAAGTCGCTCACGTATTCGATCCCGCGCCGCAGAAGCTGGTCAACCGTCCCTACAAGGGCGGCGACCCGCTCTCGCGCAAAGGCGTGCAGGACGCCATCGCCGCCGCGGAAAAAGCGCTTGGCGTCCGTGGCCGCCTGCTGGTGCGCAGGTCCGGCACCGAGCCGATCGTCCGCGTGATGGCGCAGGCCGAGACCGAAGACCTGGTCAAGGAAGCCGTCGACGGCGTCCTTGCCGCGCTCGACAAGGATTGACGCGCGTCAGAACGCGCGGCCGAAGAACACATAGACGGCCTGCCGCCCGCCTTCGCCATAGCCCCAGGCAAGATAGGCCGGCCCGAGCGGCGTGTTGATCGCGCCATAGAGACTGCCCGCCGTGATATCGTCGCCGAACTCCGAACCGATGACATCGAGATCCGATCGGGCAACCTCGAATGTCGCGCCGATGAAGATCGGCGTCGACAGCGAACCTTGGTTGAACCCTCCAAGCCGCGTGAATATCTCGCCGCGCCACAGGCCGTAGCGCGTCGTCGGTATCGAATTGTCGAGGAAGCCCGAGAGCCGCTTGAAGCCGCCAAGATGGAAGATTGGCAGGCCGATGGCGTCCTGGTCGATCGCGCCGCCCTCGAAGCTGATATAGGTGCCGATCGGCCCGAACGTCGCCGCGGAAGCGAGGTCGATCTCGCTGCGCAGGCCGTCCGTGCCAGGAATGCCTTCCTGTTCGTAGAACTGGCTGAGGCGGACATCCGCCACGATTCCGGAAGTCGGGAAGGACGGCGAATTCAGCGTATCGATCGCCAACTGCCCGGTAAGGCCGAGATAGTTGCCGCTCTGTGCGCCGAGGCCGGGGTCCGTTCCCACCTGCACGTCGCTCTGCAGCGCGCTCGCGAAGCCGCCGACGGAGGCAAGGCCCCACTGACCGAATTCGCGCCCGATGCGTCCGCGGATTTCCGCTGACTGGTCGAGCCGTTCGGCGATCCGCTCGTCGCCGATCGCCACCGGCACGCGCCGACTGGAGAGCTGCATGCCGCTCTCCACGAACAGCCGCGCATCTCCGCCCAGCGGATGCGTATAGGCGAGGTCGAGCAGGTTGTCGGAGCCAAGGCCAACCACCGCGTTGAACCGCCCGCCAAAACGGTTGGTCGGCCTGCGCGTGAATTTCGCCAGCAGCTGGTAGGTCGCATCGCCATCGAGTGTCGTCGACATACGCGCGCCGACACTGAGCAGGTTTTTCCCCAGCGCGTTCGGTTCGGTAAGGATGTGCAGTTCCGCACCGTCCGTGCCCGGGGTCATCCGATAGTCGACGTCGTCGAACACGCCGATCGCGTAGACGCTCTCCAGTCCCTCCTGGATTCGCTTCCGGGTGGCGGTGTCGCCGGCGTCGAGTCCGAGCCGGTTGATGATCACGCTATCCTCGATCCCGGAATTGGTATCCACTGTCACGGCGACCAGCGGGACTTTTTCGTCCGACCTGTCGAGATTGCGCGTAACCGGCGCCGCGGTCGCAGCGATTTCCTGCAGGCGGCTCCTGTAGGCCTCGGTCGCCTTCACGCCGCGCTCATAGCCTTCGCGAACCTTGTCGAACGCGTAGGTCGAAAGACCGGTCATGTCGGGGCGAATATGAATGTCCTGCGGCTGCAGTGCGTCGACCTGCTCCTGCCAGTTCCGCATCACCTGCAGGTCGATGAGGCGCATAGCGGTGTCGACAGCCGATATCGGCGCTCCGTCCTCGATCCGCTTCACCCCCACCGTCAGGTCGACCGCGATGATGATGTCCGCGCCCATGGCGCGCGCAACGTCGACCGGCATCTGCTTCGACATACCGCCATCGACCAGCACGTAGCCGTTCATTTTCTGCGGCGGATAGAGCCCCGGCACAGCCATGCTGGCGACCGCCGCGTCCACCACGTCGCCATGATCCAGCGTCACGGCTAGCCCGGTGTTCAGGTCCGTGCCGATGGCGCGATAAGGGATGGGCAGGTTGTCGAACGAGGTCTCCACCGGGAGCTGGTCCAGCCAGGTGCGCAGGTGCAGCCTGATGCCGCGCAGCGAGGTGACGCCGGAGGGCAGGACAACGCCCTTGTCGCTGATGCCGACGACATAGTCGGAGAAGAAGTCGCGCTGCTCTTCCTTGGTGCGGAAGCTGCGCTCGCGGTACGACACCGCGCCGGTCGAGATCGAGTTCCAGTCGGCATCGATGAAGATGTGCTTGATCTGGTCGGCATTGTATCCGGCCGCATAGAGAGCGCCCACCACGGCGCCCATGCTGGTGCCGAGCACGCAGTGAATGGGAACCTTGTTTTCCTCCAGCACGCGGATGGCGCCGACCTGGCTCGCCGCCAGCGCGCCGCCGCCCGACAGCACCAGCGCCACCCGCGGCCCGTCGCCTTCGCCCTGCCGGCAGTCCGCCCAGGCAGGCGCCGCCAGTGCTCCGGCAAGCAGCGGTCCGGCCGCAAGGCCAAGCAGCGGTCCCATGACCTTGCGCATTCGCTAGCTCCCACGTTCCGATTCGCCACAGGCTCGATGAAGCTGCTGGCGCCCGCAAGACGCTGGGACAAAGCGCTTAACAAACACGCCAACCTGACCGCTATCCGGGCGTGGTGTCTGGCCCTCTGGCGCTCGGGGCGCGATGGCGCCATATGGGCCCCCAGAACAGGAGTCCGCCCCATGCCCGATGGCCTGGACCTCGCCCCCAACCGCATCGTCGAAATCCCCGCCCCGCGCGAAAAAGTGCGCATCGGCCAGGAGCTTCCGGTGGCTTTCATCGCTGGGCCCTGCCAGCTCGAAAGCCGGGCGCACGCGCTCGAGATGTCGGCCCGCCTGCGCGAGATCGCCGACAAGCTGGGCTGCCACCTGATCTACAAGACGAGCTTCGACAAGGCGAACCGCTCCAGCATCAACACCGCCCGCGGGCTGGGCCTCGAAGGCGCGCTCGATATCTTCGCCGAGATCCGCGAGACGTCGGGCCTGCCGGTGATCACCGACGTTCACCTGCCGGAACAGTGCGCCGTGGCGGCCAAGGCCGTCGACGTGCTGCAGATCCCCGCCTTCCTCTCCCGGCAAACGGACCTCCTCGTCGCGGCGGCGCAGACGGGCAAGCCGATCAACGTCAAGAAGGGCCAGTTCCTCGCCCCGTGGGACATGAAGAACGTCGTGAACAAGCTGGTGCAGTCCGGTTGCCGCGATGTTCTGGTGTGCGAGCGCGGCGTCTCCTTCGGCTACAACACGCTGGTCTCCGACATGCGCGCGATCCCTGAGCTTGCCGCGACCGGCGCGCCGGTTGTGTTCGACGCCACGCACTCCGTGCAACAGCCCGGCGGGCAGGGCACGACGTCTGGCGGCCAGCGTCAGTACGTTCCCATCCTGGCGCGTGCAGCGGCGGCAGTGGGCATCGCCGCAGTGTTCATCGAAACGCACGAGGACCCGGATAGGGCCCCGTCCGACGGCCCGAACATGGTGCCGCTGAACCAGCTCGAAGAACTGATGCGCCAGATCATGGCCATCGACAAACTCGCGAAGTCGTTCGCCTAGGCCTTTACACGGGCATCGCGCCCTACGATCGTCCTCCGGGGTCTATCACTTCGACGCGGGAGACGCGGATGAAGGTGCGGGACCTGATCCTCACAATTCTGGCGGCAGGCATAGCTCTGGCCTGTGCGGCGTGCGCGACGCAGCAGACGGCCGATCCGGATTACAGCAAGGCCAATTTCGATCGTGCCGACGCGGGCGTGCATCTCATCCGGGGCACGTTCGAGCAGGGCAGAGGGCTGGATGGCAACACGGTAGTGCTCGATGCGAAGGGCGGCCTCATCGTGTTCGACACGGGACGGCACGCCGCCCACACGCAGAAGATCCTCGACTACGCGAAGCGGCGCGGGTTGCCGATCATTGCGATCCTCAACTCGCACTGGCACCTCGACCACATCAGCGGCAATCCGGCGTTGCTCGATGCTTTTCCGAAAGCCGCTGTCTATTCCAGCGATGCTGCGCTGGCGGAGGCGCTAGGCGGCTTCCTTGCGAAGGGCGCGGAGAACAACCGGAAGCAGATCGCCGAGGGCAAGCTCGATCCGGGCCAATTGGAAGACGCAAAGTCCGATCTCGCCGCCGTCGAAGCCGGCGCCCGCCTCCATCCAATCGTGCCGCTCGAAGAGACACAGACTCTCACCATCGCCGGCCGCACGGTCGACGCCCACTTCGCGAAGGGCGCTTCAGCAGGCGATATCTGGCTCTATGATCCGAAGGCGAAGCTCGTCCTCGCCGGCGACCTCATCACGCTTCCGGCGCCCTTCCTCGACACCGCATGCCCTATCGCCTGGCGGCAAGGCCTCGACGAAATACTTGCCCAGCCCTTCGAAACCGTCGTCCCCGGCCATGGCCGCGTCATGACCCGTGCCGACGTTACGATCTATCGCGACGCCTTCAGCGCTCTAGTCGCCTGCGCGCGAGGAACCGCTGAAGCCACAATATGCGCCGACGCTTGGGCAACGTCAGTGGCGCCATTGCAGGATGGCGCTGAGACCGACGGCCGCGCCGCTCGCGGCTATGCGCGCTACTACGTGGAGAGCGTGCTGCGACCCGGCGCGACTCCTGCGGACTGTCCCGAGTAGGCAAGGAAAATCGCCGCCGGATCCCCTACGTTACGCAGGATCCGGCGGCGAGAGGGACCATCCTTCCGTAGGGCTTTCAGAAGGATTTGCGGATCGTGGCAAACACCTGCCGCGGCGAGCCCACCATCAGCGTCTGCCGGTCGCCCGTGCCGAAGCCATTGGTGCCGACAGTCGAGATGAACTCTTCGTCCATCAGGTTGGCGACGTTGAGCTGGACTTCCAGTCCGTCGAGGAACTCATTGCCGCTGAACCGGTAGCCGCCCGACAGGTCGACGACCGTGTAGCCGTCCGCGATGGCGTTGGGGCTTTCGACATAGGAGAAGAACCGGTCGCCGGTATAGGCGGCCGACAGTTTTCCATAGAGCGAGCCATTGTCGTAGCTGAGGTCCGCCTTGAACAGATGTTCTGGCGCGTTGACCACAGCTTTGCCGCCGGTCGCCTGAACGATCACGCCGAGGGAGTTCCTTACATCATCGTCATAGGTCGAGTCGTTGTAGGAGTAGGACCCGAACAGCGACCACTCGTCGGTGAACTCGTAGCTGCCCGCCAGTTCGAGGCCCTTGGTCGTGACGCCGCCGACGTTCTGGATGATCGAGACGTTGCCGATGATCCCGGCGCCCTGTGCGATGCCGAGCAGCCGGTCCTCGAACGTCACATAGTAGATCGCGGCCACGCCCTGGAACGGGCCGTTGCGATAACGCCAGCCAGCCTCGGTCGTCTTGGAGCTTTCGGGGTTCGTCGATGCCTTGATGAGGTCGAAGGCCGTCTGCGTCTGGTTATTCGCCGGCGCGAGCGTGTAGGCGCGCATGTTCTCCGTGTAACCGGCGAAGAGTTCACTGTTGTCGCTGAGCTGGTAGCGGGCGCCCAACTGCGGGAGGAAATTGTCTTCCGAGGTGATCGTGCCATCGAGATCGCGATCAGACCCTGGCGTTGGCGCTACGAAGTTGTTGACGTTGGTGTCGACCGCCATATCCACGGTCACCGACTTGAAGCCGGCGTTGACGGTCAGCCTGTCGGTGATCGTCCAGGTGTCGCGCAGCCAGAACTGCGTGGTTTCGAAATCGTAGGCGAACGACCACTGGGTCGCGAACGGATTGCGCATGAACTCCAGCGTCGGACGCGGCGCCGCGCGCGTGTTGGCGTAGAAGCGGCGGTCCTGGTTGAAATCGTTGTACTCATACCAGGCGCCGCCCTCGATCAGGTGCGGCCCGAGCGTCCATGCGGCAGAACCAAAAAAGCCGCTGCGGTTCATGTCGTATTCGGTCGTACGCACGGAGATCGGCGACACGGTGGGGCCGCCCTGGCCGAAGGAGAACGGGCTGACATAGGGGGTGAACCAGATGCCCTGGCCTTCGTCCTCATGCAGGTAGGCGGTCGCGGATACGCTGAAGGCGTCAGTCAGGTCCGCATCCCAGGTCAGGCGCGCCAGCGTATCGTCGCGAAGGCCTGAAGCGTCGTAGTAAGCGTCGTCCACCGTGGTGATCGGCGAGGGATAAGCCGTGCCGGCCGCCGCGTTGGTGACGGGGGCCCCAGTATCGCCGCGATTGTTGGCAATGTCAGCGACCTGCTGGGCAAGGGTCCAGTTCGGCGCGAAATTGTCCCAGCCATAGCCGAGGCGGGAGATCGCCGCCTCGGCATTCAGCGAGAGATCCTGGTAGTCCGTCTCGCGGCGCTGCGACCAGTCGTAATAGCCCGACAGCACGCCCAGCGGCAGCGGCTGCTCGAAGCGGAAATTGGCTTGCTTGTATTCCTGCGGGCCGTCGCCTTTCCATTTGTCGGTCGTGGAGTCGACGTAGGAAATGTAGGCCTTGCCGCCTAGCCCTGGAATGATGCCGGTCTCAAGGCGAGCGAAGCCGCGGAAGGTGTTTTCATCACCGCCGGTGAGTTGGACCACACCGCCGAATTCATCCTTCGGCGCAAGCGAATAGAACTGCAGCGTACCGCCGAGGTTGGAGGTCGAGTTCGTCGACACAAGGGCCGCGCCCTGCGCCAGCTCCACCCGTTCAACGTTCTCGGAGATGATGGCGCGGCTGGAGTGCAGGCCGTTGTAGTTGCCGTAGGACATGTCGCCCAGCGGCACGCCGTCGAGCGTGTAGCCGAGCTGGTCTTTCTGGAAGCCGCGAATGTTGATGTTGACCGCCCACTCATAGGCGCCGAACGGATCGGCGGCGGTATAGTTCACGCCCGGCAGGCTCTCGATCAGCTTGAGCGCGCTCGATCCGGGCGCCTCGAGGGCGAAGTCCTTGTCTGTCAGCGTCTGGACCTGGCGCGTTTCGCCCTGGCCGATGATGACGACGACATCGCGCTCCTCGTCCGCAACTCCATCCAGCGCCGGCGCGCTCTGCGCATGCGCCGCGCTCGCCCACATCGAGACAAGCGCCGTCCCCAGCATCAATCCGATTCTCATGAAACCCCTCCGTCACGCCTTTTGCGTTTGTCCGCGGGTGGGGCTTAGAGGGGTTGCGTGACGCCAGCGTCTCGGTTGCGTGAAGGACGGATCGCAGTTCGATGAAGACAGCGTGACGCAAGAGGATTGGGCGCCGCGACGGCGGAGCACCTTCCTGAAAAGGCAGGCATTCGCCTCTCCACAACGTCAAAAAGCCTCCCCGCCTCGCGCTTCGCGCAAAAGGCAAGAGCGGAATTCACTTGTTGGAAACCCGTCCGGCCCCTACCTTGTACTCGGCGGTAAGCTGCAGCGTTCGAACGGCAAACCATTCCGTCGACCGTACATTTCTGTTCGGGAGCTGGCTCTGGCGGGGACCGTGGTCCCCATCACCTGGCGCCCACCTAGCTTGCTGGGTCGAACGGGAATGATAAAGCTCGTACGGCGCACGTGGCCCCGCCACCCACTTCCTTCTCTGCGTGCACGCGCGCGCCAGGAGCGCGCCCTGAGCGATTCGTCGAACCAGAACAGCCCAGAAGAGATCGCCGAGCGGAAAGCGATCCTCCGCGGCCACATGAAGGAAATCCGCACCGAAGCCGCAGCGCGCGATCCCGACGCAGCTGAACGGCTGGCGGCGCGCTTTCCGATGAAACTCTATGACCGCTACGGTCCGGTGGTCGCCGGCTATCTTGCGATCGGCGAGGAGCTCGATCCGGCGCCGCTGCTGGCGCGGCTCGCCAGGCAAGGCGCCCGCATCGTCCTGCCGCGTATCGAGAGCGACGGCGCAATGACGTTTCGCGACTCAAATCAGGCGACACTGGAAAAGGGGCCATTCGGTCTCACCCAGCCATCTGCGACAGCAGAGATCGTGCGTCCCAACCTCGTGCTGACGCCGCTGCTGGCGTTCGACGCGCGCGGCCGGCGGCTCGGCTACGGCAAGGGACATTACGACCGCGCAATCGCCGCCCTGCGCTCCACGGGTCGGGTTTTCTACCTGGGCCTTGCTTACGCCCAGCAGCAGGTAGACGTCATCCCGATCGACAAGCACGACCTGTTGCTTGACTGGGTCGAGACGCCTTTGAATTCCGTACCGCTTTTCCTGGGCCGCGCCGTCGCCCGCTAGACCGCGAATTACCCTGCCGGCAAACCCGCGCTAACTCTCTGGAAGGGATTGGCGCTTGACCCTGCTCCCGGGCGCGCGTCAGCATCGTCGCCGGGAGGAGGGGCAAAAACCCCTCGGGTTGAAGGGATGACGCTCATGGCGCAGGAACCCTCTTCGTTTGCGAAGGTCGTTCGGGCCAGTCTGCTCGTGTCGCTCGCCGCCGCCTCCATGGCTGCCTGCTCGGGCGGGGGTGGGGGGTCGCCGGCGGCGCCGCCTCCGCCGATCCTTCCGCCTTCTCCTCCGCCTCCTCCGGCGCCTCCTCCGCCTCCTCCGCCGCCTCCGGCGTCATTTTTCGAGACGCCGGAATATCTCGGCTCCGCCTTCACCAGCGGCAACCGGCCCGGGCTCGCCCAGATCCACGCCTCCAGCGCCTATGCCGGCGGGGGCACCGGGCAGGGCATCACGATCGCGGTCATCGACACCAATGTCGACACCTCGATCAGCGAACTCACCGGGCAGATTTTGAGCTCGTTCGATACGTGCGCCACGGCTGCGGCCGGCTGCGGCGGCATCGCCCGGGCGGCGACCGACATCGACACGGATGGCCACGGCACGATGGTCGCCAGCGTCATCGTCGCCAACAAGAACGGCACAGGCGTCCATGGCGTCGCCTTCGAAGCCAAGGTGATCGCCATACGCGCCGACAGGCCCGGCACTTGCCAGATGACCGGTGAGGACGAGGGTTGCAAGTTCAACGACGCCAGCCTCGTCACCGCGATCAACCACGCTGTCGCCAACGGCGCCAAGGTGATCAACATGTCGCTCGGCGGCGAGGGCCCTATCTCGAGCACGCTGCGCAACGCCATGATCGCCGCGACCAACCAGGGCGTGCTGTTCGTCATCGCAGCCGGAAACGAAGGCGCGGCGGCCACCGGAACCGATCCGGCCATGGGACAGAACCCGACTGAGCCGGCCATCGTCGCGGGCGATCCCGCCATGAACGGCCGCGTCGTCGCCGTGGGCTCGGTAGGACCAAGCGGCGCGATGCCGACTTATTCGAACCGCGCAGGGTCGACGGCGGCCTTCTATCTCCTTGCGCCCGGCGGCGCGGCTATTCAGGGCCAAAACCTCGTGTTGGCCGGCGTCGATGACAATGTGAGGCAACCCACCTTGCCGACCTGCAGCGGTGGAATGACGACCGGCTGCAATGACGCCGACACCGATGGCGACTACTGGAGCGGAGCAGGCACATCGTTCGCGTCTCCGCACGTCGCCGGTGCGCTGGCGCTGATGCTGGACGCGTTCCCCAACCTCTCGCCGCAAGCGGCCCTCGATATCCTGCTCACCACGGCGGACGACTATGTGACGACGACACCCGACGCCATTCTCGGCGTCAACGCCGGCGCCGGCGTCGACGCCATCGGCGGACGGGGCCTGCTCAACCTGCTGCGCGCCTTCGCGCCGGTGGGCACGGTTGCGTTCGACTTCGACGGCGTCGAGGTAGAAGTCAGCGCCGCCATGGGCCCGGCCCGCGGCGCGCTTGGCGACTGGGTCGAACATTCCGGCGCCTTCAATGGCCTGGTGTTCCAGGACCGCTATGAGCGCGGCTTCCGCGTCGGCGAGGCCGAGCTAGCCCGCGGCCGAGCGCCGTTTTCCGACTTCACACTGCGCGCCGACTATGCGCGTGGACAGGCCCGCGCCTTCTCGGTGGGCGGAGCGTCCGTCTCCTGGTTCAACGCGCCCAAGCCAGCCTACGATCCGCGCATGCCGTGGGCCGAAGCGCCCGACGCCAACTTCGCGGTGAGCTACAGCTTCGCCAACACCGAGATCGCGACCGGCCACGGCGGCGGGCCGCAGAGCCTGACACCCGCGATGACGCTGATCGACGATCCGTCCGGTCCGGCGACGCTGGGCTCGGGCCAGAACTGGACCAGCGCCAGCCATTCGTTCGGACCCGTGAAGCTCGACTTCCGCGGATCGTCCGGCTTTGGGCGCGACGCGTCCGGCTTTGGCATCGGAACGGGCGGCGAAGACTGGGCCGTACGCCTCGGCTACGCCAGGCTGAAAGACACCAACGCCGCGCTCGGCGGCACGCTGCAGAGCCGGTTCGGCGGCGAGGATGCAACCCGCATGTCGGCCGTCAGCCTGGAAGGGCAGAGGGTGGCAGGCAAGTGGACGCTGTCGGGTTCGCTCGAGGCGGCCGATGCACGCATCGACACGCTCGATGTCTCCAACCTCTGGACCAGCGCCTGGTCGCTCAGCGCCCAGCATCCCTTCGCCGGCGGCGCCATGCGCTTCACGGCCGCCCAGCCGAGGCGCGCCGAAGGCGGCGAGCTGGCGTTCAACGCGCCGGTCGCCGTCACGAAGACGGGGAGCATTCTCTACGAGTCGCGTATCGCCGGGCTCACGCCCTCCGGCCGCGAACTCGACCTGGAGACGGCCTGGTCGACACGGCTCGGGGAGATGACGACGTTCGAGGCCGCGGCAGCGCTATCGCTGCAACCCAACCACGTCGCCGACGCGGCGCCCGAAACGGCTGTCTGGCTCAGCCTGCGGCATAACTGGTAGGGTTTGCCCGGCTTTGCCGGCGGGCGCGGTTCCCCACCGTTCGACGCTGCGCGCCTCACCCCCACAAACGGGGAGGGACCGCGCCATAGGGATCGAACACTGGTCCTCAGCCTCGACGCGTAGAGACAGGTTGTCTTAGCGAAGGTTTGCCCATCAGGGTCCCTCCCCGTTTACGGGGAGGAAAGGTGGGGACTCTTGGCGGCGTGCTCCGCTGCTTGCAACCGCAACTGCACAGCATCGTAGATCGTCGATATGACGCCTTGGAGGTTCTGGTCGATTTCCTGAACGCTGAAGCGGAGAACCTCGTAGCCTTCGCGGGCCATTCTTGCGTCTCGGTCGGCGTCGCGTTGCCGGTCATGAGTCGGGCCGTCGATTTCGATCACCAAACTTAGCGGCACGGAGCAATAATCCACATACTTGCCAGCGATCAGGTGTTGGCGTCTGAACGGCGCGCCGAGCCGGCTGTTGAGCAGGTGTGGCCACAGCCGCTTTTCTGTTTTCGATACTTCGCGGCGAAGTTTTCTTGCAAATAGAGTTTGCTCGCGCGTCCGCCAGGGCGGGTCGTCTTCTTTCATTGCAACCCCCAAAGGTATGTTGGCTCAGCTTAGCGCGCGCTGTCCGGCGTTCAACTCGTGGATAGAGTTTCGGACTTATGTATCAAACGCACCAAAACTCGATCCCTTCGGGATTTTGGTCATCCAAACCCGACAATCGAGAAAAAGAGAACTGCGGCGACGACCGCCAAAACCACGCCGGCGCCCACAACAGACACAGCCAGAGCGCCCAGTGTCTCTCGACGGATGGTCTTCCAGTCCATTGGCACGTTCTACCCCGGGCGGTGGCTCATGAGTAGGCGGGGGCCGCCATGGTGATAGCCCGTGTGGGCGGCAGGCGCCGTGGCGGCGCTAGTCCTGATTAACAACGGCGTCGGCGGGGCGCCAGCTGGTGCTCGCGAAGTTGTTCCAGCCATTCGCAACATAGGCGGTGCCGCTAGCGAAACGATACGCCCTATGAACCCGCTCAAGCGGTTTTTGGAAGACGTCTCTACCCACAACCGTAGCGAAAAGAATGATATCGACGCTGCCAATCTCAAGCGCCATCTCCAACGGGAATGCGATGTCCCACGTATAAGTACAGCTCTCTTCGGCGGTTTCGGTGCTGTTGGCTGCGACG
>JAUYPV010000122.1 GCA_030697555.1 Hyphomonadaceae bacterium | reverse complement strand
GGATAAGTTGCACGAATTTTTGGAACGGTTTTCGGCGGAAATCCGCGCAAGTATCTGAGGCGTCTACGAATCTTTTTCTGAAAAAGATTCGAGCGCGCGTTCTTAACCTGCGGATTTGCGCGATCTTGTCCCCCTATTTCGGGACGCGGACGGCGCATTGCGGCCTGCGGCCGGCCGAACCTGCGGTGCTGCGGTCGGCGCGAATGGGCCGTGCGATTTCAGGAATCCGGAAACGGTGGATCCCGGCTCTCGGTCGCTTGCGCTACCGCTAGCCGGGACGACACCATGGTTGTCCGCCTGCTCTGTGGCCTGCCGACGCCTGATCAGGGCTAACCGGCAAACGCGTCAGGCGAAAGCTGAGCGCAAAGAGCGTCTTGGTGTGCTGACCGCCGAACTCCGGGACTCTCGCCCCGCTTTTCCTGCGATCACGCAGCTGAAGCCACGCTCCTCTCCGATATTCCCTCTCGGGAGCGACCCTGGACTTGGATCCTGATCGCGCGGTTGTCTGGCCGGTGCGCGGCCTGACGGACCTCTTCTCGTTACTCGTTGGCCCCCTTCTCTCCAGCGCCGTTCCAAACCGGCTTTCCAGCAGGGGCATCCGATTGCTCGACCCGCAACGGTCTCCTTTCCGGACACAGACACCATGCCAGAAACGAGTTCCTTCGTGAATGTGCGGCGCCTGTGGAAACTGTTGGTCACCCTGTTGATAAAAACATCTCGCGCATGCGAAAGAATTTTCGCACCGCGACATGGCTTACCGGAGATCAACGATGGCGCTCGACCTCGAGACACGGCAGCAGCTCATCGAAACCGTGCGGCGGTTCGTCGAGGAGGTCTGCGTACCGAACGAGCAGCTCGTGTCGGAGAGCAACGCGATCCCCGAGGCGATCGTGCAGCAGATGCGCGAGCTGGGTCTCTTCGGGCTTTCGATCTCGGAAGAATATGGCGGGCTCGGCCTCACCATGGAGGAAGAAGCGCTGGTGATCCTCGAGATGGGTCACACGTCGCCGGCGTTCCGCTCAACCTTCGGCACGAATGTCGGCATCGGAAGCCAGGGCATCGTGATGTTCGGCAATTCCGACCAGAGACAAGACTGGCTGCCGAAACTCGCTTCCGGCGAAGTGATTGCAAGCTTTGCCCTGACCGAGCCGGATTCGGGATCGGATGCAGGCTCGGCCAAGACGAAAGCGGTGAAGGACGGCAACCACTATGTGCTGAACGGCACAAAGCGTTTCATCACCAATGCGGACAAGGCGCACATCTTCACCGTGATGGCGCGCACCGATCCCAACACGCCGGGCGCGAAGGGGCTTTCGGCCTTCATCGTCGAGCGTTCGACGCAGGGCGTCGTCATCGGCAAGCCCGAGAAGAAGATGGGCCAGCAGGGCGCCAATGTGTGCGACGTAACGTTCGAGGATGCGCGCGTGCCGATCACCAATCGCCTCGGCGAGGAAGGCGAAGGCATGAAGGTGGCGATGTCGGTGCTCGACCGCGGCCGGCTGCACATTTCATCGCTGTCGGTGGGAATCTCGGAACGGCTGGTGCAGGAGATGACGCGCTATGCCAGCGAACGGAAACAGTTCGGCAAGCCGATCATCGAGCACCAGCTCGTCATGGGCATGATCGCGGATTCGTACGCCGAGTCGGCGGCGGGCCGCGCCATGGTGATGGATGCGGTGAAAAAGTACGACGCGAAGGAAAAGGTCACGCTGCTCGCGGCGGCCACCAAGATGTGGTGCACGGAGATGGTGGGCCGCGTAGCCGACCGCGCCGTGCAGGTGTTCGGCGGCTCCGGCTACATCGCGGACTACGCCGTCGAGCGTTTCTATCGCGACGTCCGCATCCTGCGCCTCTACGAAGGCACGACGCAGATCCAGCAGATGGTCATCGGCCGCGAACTGCAAAGGATGGCGAAAGCGGGGGAGATCTAGTCACCCGCAGTGCAGTGGAGGAACGCCGGGCGCCTGCCCGGCTCTTCGCTCGTCAGACACGACTGCAGCGTTGACAGGCCTTGCCGGGCAGGCGCCCGGCGCTCCCCTTCCGAACCTTCAGTGGCCTGCACTTAGTAACCGATCCCCATCGTCTTCTTGATCCACTCCGAGAAGCTCTCGGGCTTCTTGAACGAGCGCGGGTCGAGCGTGCCGTAGGAGAGCAGCACGCCTTCGCCAGATTCGAGGCGTACGCCGGAAAGCCGCATGTTGCCGCCCCAGTCGATGCTGCCGTAGTCCTGCTTCGGATCGACGGTGAAGAGCGCGCGGATGCCGCCCTCGCCTTCGGGGCTCTTGCCGAAGACGAGGCCGTACAGCGTCTCACGCTTGCCCAGCCCGCGCGATTCCTGCTGGCGAACATTGTTGACCAGCACCTCGTCGTGGAAGGCATGGCGGCGCCAGGCGAGGAGATGCATCTCGCCGTCGATCAGCAGCTTGATGTCGATCTTCCTGGCGTCGATGCGCACGAGCTCGGCCGCAAGACGTGCGGGCGGATTGTTGTGGCCCATCGTTCCGGTCATGCGACATCCCCGTTCGACCAGCACTGAAGGTAAGGCCGGCGAGGAACCGGCTCAAGTGCCAGGCAAGGCGGCGCCGGCTAGGCGTCCTTGGGCTTTGCTTTGGTCTTTGCGCTCAGCGAAACCGTGGTCGAGAACGCGAAAGCGATAATTAGCGGCACCCATATCGGAAGGCTGCCCAGCCCTGGCGTACCGAGCGCCTCGGCCAGATGATCGTCCACGCACCACCACAACAGGAACATCCACATCGGGCGACTCCCACGTCCGGCGAAGAAGCCTGAGCCTGCCCCAACGGCGCCCGCTTGCACAGGGGCCCGGCGTGCTGTCCCCTCGCCTCAAGAGAACAGATCAGGGAGACGACCATGCGGATGACACGTCGGGGCTTAATGGCGACCATCAGTGCGTCGAGCCTTGCGGCTTGCGCGCCCAAGACCGACGCGCCAGCGGCGGCAGCCGCAGCCGCCGGTGGCGGCGAGCTGCCGGATGCGACGCAGATTGCCTCCATGATCCGCAACAAGGAGATCACGGCGGCCGAGGCCGTCGAGGAAGCGATCAAGCGCGCCGACAAGATCCAGCCGCAGATCAACTTCATGGTGTCGGACACCTATGCGCTGGCGCGGACGCGGGCGCAGACGGCGCTGACAGGGCCTTTCGCGGGCGTGCCTTATCTCATCAAGGACCTCAACAGCGTGATCGGCGCCAAGACGCGCCAAGGCTCGCGCTCCACTGAAAGCCTGCCCGTCGCGACCGAACAGGACGCCTACATCAACGCCAGCTTTGCAACGGGCATAGTCTGCATCGGCAAGTCCGCGACGCCGGAGAACGGCTACCTGCCAACGACCGAACCGCTGGCCTTTGGACCGACGCGCAATCCGTGGAACACCGAACATTCGACCGGCGGATCCTCGGGTGGTTCAGCGGCGGCGGTCGCAGCCGGCGTGGTGCCGATGGCGCACGCCAACGATGGCGGCGGCTCGATCCGCTTCCCGGCGGCGAATTGCGGTCTTGTCGGCCTCAAGCCGTCGCGCGGCCGCATGATCTATGAAGAGCTGAAGCCCGGCCCGCTCGACATCGCCGTGCAGGGCGTCGTCTCACGCACGGTGCGCGACACTGCGGGGTTCTTCGCGGCGACCGAGTTCAACACGGCAGGCTCGATGTTCCCCCCCGTCGGCATGGTGACGACGCCCGGAACGAAGAAACTGCGCGTCGGCGTGATCACTAAAGGGTTCTCCGGCGCCGAGGCGAGCCCGGATGTAGCCGCCGCCGTCAACGCCACGGCCAAGCTGCTGGAAGGCGCGGGTCACACGGTCTCGCTGACCAACTGGCCCACCGCGCCGACCTTCGGCGACGACTTCCTGTCGTTCTGGTCGCTGGGCGCCGCGCAGGACATGAAGCTGGTCGCGGAGATCACCGGCAAGCCGGCGGACGAGACAACGGCCGAGCCGTTCTCGCTGCGCATGGCGCAGAATGCAGCCCTGCTGAAGCCCGAAGACATAGAGGGCGTGCAGAAGCGCCTGATGGAGGCGACCGCCGCCTACAACACGTGGATGGCGGGCTTCGACGTGGTCGTCTCGCCTGTGTTCACCTCGCCACCCTCGCCGCTCGGCTTCCTGCGCGGCGACGTGCCGTTCGACGAGCTGCGCCAGCGTCTGCTGCACGAGGTCGGCTACACGCTGATCCACAACGTGGCGGGCGCTCCGGCGATGAGCCTGCCGCTCGGCTGGTCGCAGACGGGCCTGCCGATCGGCATCCAGTTCTGCGCGGCCGGCGGCGCGGAGAAAACGCTGCTCGAACTCGCCTACGAACTCGAGGCGGCGCAGCCCTGGATCGGGAAGCGCCCGCCTGTATGGGCGGGCTGAGGCGGGAGACGACCCTGAAGCGCAACCTAGCCGCCGCCCTCGCCCTGCTGTCGGCTGCCTGCGCGTCGGCGCCGGCCGATGATGGGCCCGCGCCGCCCTCGCCGCCGATGGTGAGCGTGTTCACAGTCGCCCATCAGGACGACTGGCAGCTGTTCATGAACCCGGCCGCCTATCGCGGCATGGACGAGCCGCAGGAGAAGGCCGTCTTCATCCACGTGACCGCGGGAGACGCAGGCCGCGGCGCGACGGGTGAACCTATCCCCTATTTCCTCGCCCGCGAGGAAGGCGCGCGGCGCGCCGTGCGGTTCATGGCCAACGCGGCCGATCCGAAGATGGGGCGCGGCGTGGCGGTGGACTCCACGATGGTCGATCGCGCCGGACACATCATCCAGCGTTTCACCTACGCCAACGCCGTCATCTACTTCCTGCGTCTGCCTGATGGGAACATCGTCAACGGCAGTGTCTATACGCCGCATCCCTATTCGCTGGAGAGATTGCGCACGCAGGCGGTCGACGCGGTCGCGGCCGTGGACGGTAGCGTGAAGTTTTCCGGCTGGAGCGATCTTGTCGCGACGCTTGCCGCCATCGTCGAGGCCGAGCGGGTGGCCGGCTCGGGCCTCAGCCTGCACATCGCG
>JAUYPV010000038.1 GCA_030697555.1 Hyphomonadaceae bacterium | reverse complement strand
GCCTCGCAGCGCTCGGTCGGACCTGTCCCCGGCTTGAACGCTTCGAGGATCACGCGCGTCGTCTCCGGCGCCGGCAGGCAGCCCGAGTCGTAGTCGACCTCGACCTGCTGCACGCCTTCGGGAATGCGGAAGTTCAGAGGCGGACGGTCCTTGAGGGCGGCGAGCATGAAATCGCGGAAGATCGGCGCGGCGAGACGGCCGCCGGTTTCGCCATCGCCCATGTTCTTCGGCGTGTCGAAGCCAACCCAGATGCCGACCACGAGGTCGGGGCTGAAGCCGACGGTCCAGGCGTCAACCTGGTCGTTGGTCGTGCCGGTCTTGGCGGCGATCGGCTTGCCGATCGAGCGCGCTGTTGCGGCGGTACCGCGCTCGACCACGCCTTCGAGGATCGACACCATCTGGTAGGCCGTGACCGGGTCCATGAGTTGAGCGCGCTCGTCGGCGAGCTGCGGCGGCTGGAGACCCTTCTTCCATTCCACCTTGGTGCAGCCGTCGCACGGCCGCGCATCGGTGCGGTAGACGGTCTCGCCATAGCGGTTCTGGATGCGGTCGAACATCACAGGCTTCACCTGCTTGCCGCCGTTCACCAGCTCAGCATAGGCGGTGACCATGCGCATCGGCGTCGTTTCGCCAGCGCCCAGCGCCATGGATTCGTAGGCAGGCAGCTTCTCGTACATGCCCATCCGCTCGCCCATCTCCGACACCTTATCCAGGCCGATGTCGCCGGCGAGGCGCAGGGTCATCGTGTTCATCGACTTCTCGACGCCAAAGCGCAGCGTGGAGAGGCCGAAGAACTGGCGGGAGTAGTTTTCAGGGCGGTAGCATTCCTCCTGCGTCGCATCGCACGAGACATAAGGCGCATCAAGGATGCGGCTCGACGGCGTCTTGCCGTTCTCGAGCGCCGCCGCATAGACGAACGGCTTGAACGAAGACCCGGGCTGGCGCTTGGCCTGCATGGCGCGGTTGAATTGGCTGCGCTGGAAGGCATAGCCGCCCGCCATCGCGAAGACGCGGCCCGTGTGCGGATCCATCGCCACCAGCGCGCCCTGCAGCTCGGGAATCTGGCGAATGCGCCATGGTCCGGCGCCGCCTTTCTTGGGCGCGCCATACTCGGTGATCATCTGAGCGCTGACATCCGGCGTCGCATCCCGCGAAACGAAGATGATATCGCCCGCCTTGAGGCCCTTGCCCGCCGCCGCCCATTTCGCGTCTTCGGGAGCCAGCGTGGCGGCCGTGCCGTCGGCGAGGCCGAGCTTCGCGCTTTCCTTGCCGGCGGTGCGAACGAGCGCGAGCTGCCAGGTGTTGCCGGCGCCGGCGACGAGCAGCTTGCCGTCTTTGGAGTTGGCGAAATTCTTGAGGTCTTCCTCGAACGTGTCCGCGGCTGGGATTTTGCCGAGCGCCCCGCGCCAGCCATGGCGGCGGTCATAGGTCTCAAGCCCCGCACGCAGCGCCGTCTGGGCGATGAGCTGCAGGTTGGAATCCAGCGTCGAGCGGATCGAGAGGCCGCCTTCGTAGAAAGCCTGTTGCGCCTGCTTCTCGTCGGCGAAGCCCGTCAGCTTGCCGTCCTTGCCGAGCTTCAGGATGTCCCTGCGCAGCTCTTCGACATAATAGGCCGAAGCCTGGTTCTCGTCGGTGTCGAGACGTTCCACGAGCGTCAGCGGTTCGGCGATCGCCGCATCCGCCGCCGCCTTGTCGATGTAGCCGTTGGCCAGCATCCGGCCGAGCACGTAGTTGCGGCGCTCAACGGCCGCTTCCGGGTTGCTGTAGGGATTCGCCCGGCCCGGGGCCTGCGGCAGGCCAGCCATGAGCGCGGCCTCCGATAGCGTCAGCTGGCTCAGCGACTTGCCGAAATAGTTGAGCGACGCCGCGCCCACCCCATAGGAGCGCCCACCGAGATAGATCTCGTTCATGTACAGCTCGAGGATCTCTTCCTTCGTGAGCTGCTTCTCGATGCGCATCGCCAGCACGGCCTCGCGCACCTTGCGATCGAGCGAGCGTTCGGAGCCGACCAGCATGTTCTTCACCACCTGCTGGGTGATGGTCGAACCGCCGGTCATCCGCTTGCCCTGCACGGCGTTGATCACGGTGCCGCGGAAGATGCCCCACAGGTTGATGCCGGAGTGCTCGAAGAACTCCTTGTCCTCGGCGGAGATGAACGCCTGGATCAGTTGGTCCGGCAGTTCCTCGGACGGAACGTAGACGCGGTGCTGCGTCGCGAACTCGGCCACCAGCCGTCCGTCGCCGGCGTGCACGCGGCTCATGATCGGCGGCTCGTAGTCGGCGAGATCTTTCTCGGACGGCAGGTCCTGCGTCACGAGGAAGAACCACACTGTGAGTGTGAGCAGGACAACGCCGACGAAAGCGGCCGTCCAGATCGCGATTTTCTTGATCAGGGAAATGCTCATGTCTCACCGTTTCGGGGGCGGCGACGCGGCTCAAGGCCTCGCTGCTCGCCCAATGCGTCAGGCTGGCGGATCGGACACTGGAATCACCGATCAATGCGGTGACAATAAGGCCCAGAAACCGCAGATAATAGGCGCGTTCGGGCTAAACAGACCCCATCTTCACTAACCATTTGTTTACGCCTGCGGCCGCCCGCCGCGCGGGCCGCAGGGGCGGTAGGAGTTCGTTGTTGGGGCGGAAGGATTGAGCCCCGCGTTTCCGTTGCTCTCGTTTCGGCGGCCCGCCTGCCGTCCGACGGGCCACCTGCCGTTTCTGGTCTTGGGCGCGGTTTTGGTGTAGAGAATCCCGATGCTGAAGACCGGCGACAAGCTGCTTTCCCCCGCTGAAGTCGAGGCCGCACGAAAACGCCGGCTCGAAGCGATGGCGCTGCAGGAGATCGAAGGCAATCCGCTCGACGCCGAGCAGATCGCCATGTTCGAGATGTTCGAGCGCGAACGCTGGTCGCACGAGAAGTGCACCGAGTACCTGCTCGCGCGCGCCCGAGAGGCCGCCAAGCAGGATCAGTGAGCGACGACGCCGATCCTTACGCCAACCCCAAGACCGGCGTGCTGCGCAACAAGCTTGGCATACGTAGCGCCAGCAAGCTCGACTTTCACGAGCGCGAACTGGTCACGCAACGAATTCGCCAGGGCGTACCTGACGGGAACTTCGACCTCGCCCACCTGAAGGCCATCCACCGCCACCTGTTCCAGGATGTCTACGACTGGGCTGGCGAGATCCGCACGGTGGAGATCAACAAGGGCGGCGATCAGTTCCAGTTCATGCGCTACATTGACACTGGGATGGCCGATGTGCACCGGCGGCGGGAGGAAGCGGATTTTTTTGCGCGGGCTTGATCGCGCGGCATTCGCGGCAAAGGCCGGCGAGATCATCGGCGACATAAACCACGTCCATCCGTTCCGCGAAGGCAATGGAAGAACGCAACTGCAATATCTGAACTTGCTCGCGGCCCATGCAGGCCACACCATCGACCTGACCAGGTTGACAGGACTGCGCTGGATCGCGGCCTCTCGGCTGGCCAATCGCGGCGACTACGGCCCCATGGCAAAAGAAATCGAAGCGGCGATCACTTAGGCGCAGTGTGGTGCATTGCGCTTCTCATATGCGCCCTACGCCGATCTCGCCGGGCTGAGCCTACTTCGCGGCTAGCAGCTTCGTCTAGCTTTCGAAAAACGCGTCGATGGCGTGGGCGACGCCGTCGACCAGTGCGGCGCGCTTCTTCGCCGAGACCAGCATCGCCGCGTCTTCGTCGTTGGTGATGAATCCCATCTCCAGCAGCACGGCCGGCACGTCCGGCGAGAGCAGGACATAGAAGCCTTTCTTCCGATGTGTGTTCTGCAGCGCCGGCCAGCCTGCCTCGGCAAGCGCCGGGACCAGCGTCTGCGCGAACCGCGCCGACTGGTTCTTGGTCTCGCGCTGCACCAGGTCGGCGAGGATCTGGGTCACTTCCTGCGGCCGCGAGGAATCCACCTCGACGTCGAGCACCCAGTCGTTCTTGTGCTTCGCCGCCTCGACGCGCTTCTCGCCCTCGGGCGACAGCGTGTAGACCGACGCGCCGCGCGTGGCGCTCTTGCCGCCGGCGTCGGCATGCAGCGAGATGAACAGGTCTGCCCCGAGATTGCGCGCCTTGGCGACGCGATCCTCGAGTTCGATGAACACGTCCGTCGAGCGCGTCAGCGCCACATCATAGCGCCCGGTCTTGAGAAGTTCCTCGCGCACGGCCGTCGCGATGCCGAGCGTCACGTCCTTCTCCTGCAGCCCCTGCTTGGAGCTTGCGCCCGGATCTTTTCCGCCATGGCCCGGGTCGATCATGATCAGCGGCTTGCGCACCACCTTCTCGGCGACCTGCCGCGGCCCGGCCTTGCTGCCCGTCGCGCTCTGCGCGAAATCATCGAGGCTCGCGGCCTCGAGATCCATCACGATGCGGTAGGTCTCGCCCTTCGCTTTGGGCGACAGCACGAATTCGCGGCTCACCACGGCGGGCTTGGCGAGGTCCAGCACCAGGCGCGATGTCGTCGCCGTGTTCTGCGCGTAGCGGTAGCCCGCCACCACGCCCGAACCCTTGCCCGACCCTGACTCCGCCGTCAGCCCGTCGATCGACCACCTCACCCGCGGAAGATCGATCACCACGCGCTGCGTCCCGGCCGCCAGCAAGAAGACATGGTATTTGAGGGGAATATCGCTATCGACGACGACGCGCGTCCGCTCAGGCGTGCCGCCGAACCGCACCGACGTGACGCGCGCCGGGGTATCCGCGACAGCCGGGGCGCACAGCCCCAGCCCAAACAGCATTGCAAGAACCCACGCCCGCACGTCCCACACCCTTCAGGATGGTCGAGGGCCTTCTGGCCCAACCTTTAAGCCCTACCCCGGCAGCGTTAACCGTTGGTTCAGAGGCAGAATACCGGGGCGACGGGGGAAGGAAGCTTCAGTTCCGGCTCGACTCGACGCCCGTTTTCCGCTGTTCTGCACCGGCTGGCGCTGGCGGGGTGCTTGGTATGAGTGACCCGCCATGAAAGCTGCCTGCCTCACCCCCGCCCTCCTGGCATTCCTGACAGCCGCTTGCGCCACCGCGCCTCTCACGCGCAACGACGATCTCGTCATCCCCGGCGAACGGATCGGCGAGGTCGAAATCGGCATGCCGCTATCGGTCCTGATGTCGCTCAAGGGCACGCCGATCAGCACTGTTCCGATCAGCGGAACAGAAGCCACCACCTACACCTTCGAAGGCCTGACGGTGGCGGCGCACGACACGGTCTACTGGATCATCGCCAACGACCCGAAATTCCACACGCCCGGCGGCGTCGCCCCGGGGGTCGAGCAGATCTTCGCGCGTGCGTCTCTGGGTGAACCGCGCTGCGTCGTCACGCGCGAGCCGGTCACGATCTACGACTACGGCAACCTCTACTTCGACGTCGACAACGCGACCGGCAAGGTCCGCCAGGTCGGCGTGCAGAAGAAGACGCAAACCTGCCAGAAGTAACGCGCCAGCTCGCCTGAAATCGTTCCGCCTAATCCATGTTATGCGCCCCTGGGCGCGAGAGTTGTCACGCGACACAAAGGGGCTATTTCCAGTCCAGTCGCGCGCTTGGCTTTGCAGCCGGGCGAGCGGCGTGGGGCGGCCGTGATGGGCGTAGTGTAATGACTTTGCAGATTTCGGGCGATGACCGCTATCGCCTGCTGATCGAGGCCGTAACGGACTACGCCATCTATATGCTCGACTTCGAGGGCGTGGTGGCAAGCTGGAATCCCGGCGCCCAGCGCATCAAGGGATACGAAGCTTCCGAAATCATCGGACACCACTTCTCCCGCTTCTATACCGAGGAAGACCGTCTGGCCGGCCTGCCGAGGCGCGCGCTTGAAACCGCCGCCCGCGAAGGCCGCTTCGAAAACGAAGGCTGGCGCGTGCGCAAGGACGGCACGAAGTTCTGGACCCACGTCATCATCGACCCGATCAGGCTGCCCAACGGCGACCTGGTCGGTTTTGCCAAGATCACGCGCGACCTGACGGAACGCCGCGCCGCGGACCTCGCGCTGCGCGAGAGCGAGGAGCGCTTCCGCCTGCTCGTTCAGGGCGTCACCGACTACGCCATCTACATGCTCGATGCGGAAGGCAACATCTCCAACTGGAACTCCGGCGCCGAAAGAATTAAGGGGTACGGCGCCGGGGAAGTCGTTGGCCGGCATTTTTCCCTATTCTACACGCCCGAGGATCGCGAGAACGGCGAACCTGCACGCGCTCTGCACGTTGCGCGCACCGAAGGCCGTTTCGAGAGGGAAGGCTGGCGCGTCCGCAAGGGCGGCACGCGCTTCTGGGCCCACGTCATCATTGATCCGATCCGTGACGGTCAGGGCGAGATTATCGGCTTCGCCAAGGTCACGCGCGACATCACCGAGCGCAAGGATACACAGAATGCTCTGGAGAAGGTCCGCGAGGCTTTTTTTCAGTCGCAGAAGATGGAAGCCATTGGCCAGCTTACGGGCGGCGTCGCCCACGACTTCAACAATCTGCTGTCTGCCATCGTGGGCAGCCTCGAACTCCTTCGCAAGCGCTCTCAGGACGATCCGAAGTCGCTGCAGTTGATCGATAGCGCCATGCAGGGCGCCCAACGGGGCGCGGCGCTGACCCAGCGCATGCTCGCCTTCGCGCGGCGTCAAGACCTCAAGCGCGTCGCTGTCGATGTACCTTCGCTGGTCTACGGAATTGGCGATCTGCTGAGGCGCACGCTCGGCGCCACCGTGACGCTGGAGATGGATTTTCCCGCTCGGCTTGCGCCGGCTTTCGCGGACACCAATCAGCTGGAGCTGGCGATCCTCAATCTCGCCGTCAACGCCCGCGATGCGATGCCGAACGGTGGCGTCATCAGGATAGCGGCGCGCGAAGCGAACCCGGACCCGCCGATAGCGGATCGCGTCGGGAACGGCGCCTTTCTGTGCCTGTCCGTCACCGACACCGGCGAAGGCATGGACAAGGAAACCCTCGCCCATGCGATCGAACCGTTCTTCACGACGAAGGGCGTCGGCAAGGGCACCGGCCTGGGCCTTTCCATGGTCCAGGGCATGGCCGAACAACTTGGCGGGCGTCTCGCGCTGCACAGCGAAAAGGGCAAGGGTGCGCGCGTCGAAATCTGGCTTCCGGTGGCGGAGGTCCAGCCGCAAGAAGCCGCGAAAGCATCCCCGGACATCACACCGGCTTACGCTTCGGCCGGGTTAAATATCCTTGCGGTCGACGATGACGCGCTGATCCTGATGAACACGGTCGCCATGCTCGAAGACCTGGGCCATCATGTGTTCGACGCGGTTTCGGGCGCGGAAGCGCTCGAAATCCTCGGCAAGCAACCGATCGACCTTGTCATCACCGACCAGGCCATGCCGTGCATGACCGGTACCGATCTCGCGCAGAAGATACTGGCGTCGCCCCAGGCGATGCCGATCATTCTCGCAACCGGCTACGCCGAACTGCCGGACGGTTCCGATCTCGGCCTGCCTCGTCTCGCGAAACCTTTCGGCCAGGCCGACCTTGCCCGCATCATCGCGCAGTCGATGAAGGCCTAAGACCGGAAAGCGGCGCGCCAAGCTGGTGCGCCACGTTTATGCCGCTTCGCATTTGCACGCTAAGGCTCCAAAACCCCCTTCAAATCAACAGCATAACCGGCTCGCGGGGCTCTCCAGCCTGTGGATAACTCATCAGGCGACCCCTTGTCCCTTCCCCTTCGGGCGCAATCTGTGCAATGTGAGTCCCGAGGCTGGCCCCAACGGGCTGCCTCCGCGCCCATAGCGACGGTTTTCCGAAAAACCTATATCGCAGAGGGCGGTAGCCGGTTTCGTGCGTATACGGAGGTCAGCGCCAAGCTGCCTCCATGGCCAGGACATCCATGAACGCGACTTCGCGAGATTCAGTCGGTCTGGCCGGACGCCGAGCCCCCTTTATCCGTCATATTCCCACCGTTTCGCGGGCCGTGGCCGCGCATCTGCGCGCCGCCCGCATTTCACAAGAGGTTCTTCTACATGAGCAAGCTCATGCTGATCGACGCCACCCATCCCGAGGAGACTCGGGTGGCGGTCGTCGCCAACGGCCAGATTGAAGATTTCGACTTCGAAGCCAGGAACAAACGCCAGCTTCGCGGAAACATCTACCTCGCCAAGGTCACCAGGGTCGAACCGTCGCTCCAGGCGGCGTTCGTCGATTACGGCGGCAACCGCCATGGCTTCCTGGCCTTCTCCGAGATCCATCCCGACTACTACCAGATCCCCAAGGAGGATCGCGAAGCCCTGCTTGCCGAGGCTGACCAGGCCGCGGACGAAGACGCCGACGGCGAGGACGAGGACGCCGAGGAAGAAAACGAGCGCAAACAGAACCGCCGCAACGCCTTCTTCCAGCGCAAGTACAAGATCCAGGAAGTCATCCGCCGCCGGCAGGTGATGCTGGTCCAGGTCGTCAAGGAAGAGCGCGGCAACAAGGGCGCGGCCCTCACCACCTACTTGTCTCTGGCGGGACGGTACTGTGTCCTGATGCCCAACACGTCGCGCGGCGGCGGCATCTCCCGCAAGATCACCAACGTCAGCGACCGCAAGCGCCTCAAGGCGATCACCTCCGAATTCGAGATACCGCGCGGCGCGGGCCTCATCGTGCGCACCGCCGGCGGCAAGCGCACCAAGAACGAGATCCGGCGCGACTTCGAATATCTCACCAAGCTCTGGCAGCAGATCGTCGGCAAGACGATGGAATCGATGGCCCCTGCCCTCATCCACGAGGAAGGGCACCTTGTGCTGCGCGCCGTTCGCGATCTCTACGACAAGGACGTCGAACGCATCATTGTCGAAGGCGAGGACGCCTATAACGAGGCGCGCACCTTCGTGAAGATGCTGATGCCGAGCCACACGCGCAAAGTGGTCCTGCACGACGAGAACGGCCCGCTCTTTGTCTCGACCGGTATCGAAGACCAGCTCGAGAGCATCTTCTCGCCCACGGTCCAGCTTCCTTCCGGCGGCTACATTGTCATCAACCAGACCGAGGCGCTGGTCGCCATCGACGTCAACTCGGGCAAGGCGACGCGCGAGCGCAACGTCGAAGCCACGGCACTGAAAACAAACATGGAGGCCGCCGCGGAGGCGTGCCGCCAGATGCGTCTGCGAGACCTTGCCGGCCTCATCGTGATCGATTTCATCGACATGGAGGACAACAAAAACAACCGCGCCGTCGAAAAGCGGATGAAGGATTCGCTCAAGATCGACCGCGCCCGCGTGCAGACCGGCCGCATCTCGCAGTTCGGCCTGTTCGAGATTTCCCGGCAGCGGCGTCGCGCCGGCGTACTCGAGCTCTCCTCCGAGATCTGCGACCATTGCGGCGGCACCGGCCGCGTCCGTTCCATCGAGTCCGCGGCGATCCAGCTCCTGCGCACAATCGAAGCGCGCGCCGCCGACGACCGCGTCGAGGCCGTGCATGTCGTGGCCGCGGCGGACGTCGCGCTCTACCTGCTCAACGAGAAACGCTCTTCCATCGCCAATATCGAGGCCGACAATCACGTCGCTGTCCGCATCGAGGCGGACGAGGAACTCAAGACCGGCGAGTTCACCATCGAGGGTCGCGCTGGCGGCGAAGTCGTCGCCCACCGTCCGATGCAGCCGATCGACCTCGCCAGGCTGAAACCCCTGCCTCCGCCGGCCGCCGACGAGATCGAGGAAGAGGACGAGGAAATCATCGACGACGGCGACGATGAGGCGGACACTGACGAAGGCGATCATGAGCACGACCATGATCACGACCATGAGGAAGATGCTGACGCCGAAGTCAGCGCCGATGGCGGCGACGAAGATCGCGGCAATCGCGGACGCCGAGGGCGTCGCGGCGGGCGCAATCGCGGCCGCGGACGCGATCGCGGCGACAGCAGCGGCGCCGAGGTTCGCGAAAGCAGCAGCAGCGGCAGCAACCGTGACGCCAATCGCGATGATCGCGGCGGCCGCGGCAGGGGACGCAAACGCCGCGGCGGGCGCGACCGCAATCGCACTCCGGACATAGCCGCCGACGGCGGCGAAATGCTCGACGCGATCGCGTCAGCTCCCTTCTTGATCGTGGCGCCCCCGGCACCGGAGATGGAAGACTCGGACGAGCACTTCGGCGAGGCGTCCCAGAGCCCGCAATCTCCAAGCTCGCAGTCCGAGCCGATAGTGGCGCCGCCCGTGTTCGAGATCCCACCCGAAAGCGAGCAAAACCAGTCCGAGGCCGAAGCCGAACCGCGGCAATCGTCCGGGCAAAGCCGCAGCGGAAGCCGGCGGCAAAATCGGCCCGAACCGCAGCCCGAGGCCGAAAGCCAGTTCGAGCCAAGCCGGCCCGAACCGAGCCGATACGAAAGCCCGCAGCAAAACGAGCAAAACCCGCCGCAAGGCCACGACCACGAAATCGCCGCAAGCGCGGTAGAGGTTGAGGCTAGGCCCGTCGCGGAGGACTCAGCCGTTGCAGCCCGGCAAACCGAAATCCGGCGCCATCCGATCCACGGCGCGCCGGAAGAACCGGCGCCTGAACCTGCCGCGGCTCCTCGCAAGATGGGCTGGTGGAGCCGCCGCAAGACAGGCTGAGGCCATGCCGCCTGGCATTGCTTCGGCAAGCACGAAGACTAGGGTCGTTTCGGGGACAGGACTGAAGGAGGCGTCTTTATGGACGTTGTGAAGCAGCTCCTGCGCGTCGTCGCCGGGCCAGTCTTGGCGCTTGCGCTCCCGTTCACCGCGTCCGCGCAGGGGCTCATCCGCGATGCGGAGATCGAGACCATCCTGCGCGAGTATTCCGACCCGCTGTTCGAGGCGGCCGGGCTGAAGCCCGCCGACGTCGACATCTACATCATCCAGGATGACTCGCTGAACGCCTTCGTCGCGGCCGGCCAGAACGTCTTCATACACACCGGCCTGATCATGCAGTCCGATACGCCGGAGCAGCTCAAGGGCGTCATCGCGCACGAGACCGGGCACATCGCGGGCGGCCACAACGTCACGCGCGAACAGGCGATGGGCGCCGCGCAAGGCACATCGCTCATCACGCTTGGCCTCGGCGCGCTCGCGCTCTTCGCCGGAGCGCCGGATGCGGCGATGGCTCTCTTTGGCAGCGCCGGCCAGTTCGGCATGCTCACCGCCTTCACCTTCACCCGTACCGAAGAAAGCGCTGCCGACCAGTACGGCCTCGATTTCATGGAGAAGACCGGCCAGAATCCGGAAGGCCTGCTCCAGTTCATGGAGAAGTTCCGCTACGAGGAACTGATGTCCGTCGCGCGGCGCGATCCCTATTTCCGCTCCCACCCGATCTCGACCGACCGTATCGCCAACATGCGCAAACGCGTGGCGCAGATCGCGGTGAACTCGAAGCCGCAGGACGCACACTCACTCGAACAGCTCGCGATGATGAAGGCGAAGCTCGTCGGCTTCATCGGTCCGCCGTCGCGCGTGCTCTCGCGGTACCCGGCCAGCGACCAGTCCATCCCCGCCAAGTATGCTCGTACGATCGCCGCTTATCGAGCCGTCGACATCAAGGCGGCAATGACCGGCATCGACGAACTGATCAGCCTGAAGCCGGATGATCCGTACTTCCACGAGCTGAAGGGCCAGATCCTGTTCGAGAGCGGCAAGGCCGCCGAGTCGGTCGCACCGCACCGGAAGTCGGTCGAACTCGCGCCGCAGCACGCCCTGCTCAAGGTGAACCTTGCCCGCTCGCTGCTTGGCGCGAAGAACGCCCCTGGCATCAAGGACGAAGGCCTCGCAGAGGCTCGTATCAAGGAAGCCGAGGGCCTGCTGATCGACGCCATCGCGCTGGAGAAGGACAACGCCTTTGCCTGGAACCAGCTCGCCGCCGTCTATGCGGCCCAGGGCAGGACGGGTGACGCCGACTTCGCGACCGCTGAGGAAGCCTACAATGTGGGTGACATGGGCCGCGCGCAGGTATTTGCCATGCGCGCCGTGAAGAAGCTTGACCCCGCCACGCCCAATGGCCAGCGCGCCAGCGACATTGCGGCGCTGTCAGATCCCCGCAACCGGTCCGGCCGTGGCGGACGCCAGCCTCTGGCGCTACACACCAAACATTGATCATTCGGCTCTTGGGTCAGGGGCCCATATATTGCACCAGCAGACATCGCTCGCCGTGGAGGCGAGCGTCAGGAAAGACCTCCCATGCGCCTGAAAACCCTCCTTGCCGCCACGGTGCTTCTTGCCGCCGCCTGCGCGCCTCAGAAAGTCGCTGAAGTCGCAGCGCCGTCGTCGGTCGACCGGATGGCTAAGACCGAGGTCGAGGCGATCGTGAAGGAGTATCTCCTCAAGAACCCGGAAGTACTGGTCGAAGCCTTCAACGAGCTGGACCGCCGCCACACGGCGGACGCGTTCACGCGGCTGACCTCGCACGACAACGACCCCTCGATCGGGCCGAAGAACGCACCGATCACCATCGTGGAATTCTTCGACTACAACTGCGGCTACTGCAAAGCGGCCAATGAGTGGGTGATGAAGGAAGCCGGCGAGAAGAACGGCCAGGTCCGCGTCGTCTTCAAGGAATACCCGATCCTGCGCCAGGCGTCCGACCTCGCCGCGAAGGCCTCACTCGCCGCCGAGCGTCAGGGCAAGTATCGCGAGATGCACATCGCACTGATGAAATCGCGCGGCCTCGCTGCGATGAAGGACGGCAAGGAAGACCTCGAAGCCGTCAATGCCGAGATCGAACGCATCGGCAAGTCCGTCGGCCTCAACATCGACAAGCTGAGGAAGGACATGGCCGACCCGGCCTTCGAGGCGCACATCGAGCGCGTCCACCGCGAAGCCGCCGAGTCCGGCGTCGATGCGACGCCGGGCTTCTACATCAATGGCCAGTCGCTGCAGGGCTTCGACGAGAAGCGGCTCGATGCGATGATCGACGAAGCGCGGAAGAGCCTGAAGTCGTAATGGGGTGAGTGGTCAGTAGTCAGTGGTGAGTAGTTTCCATTCGCCATCGCTAACCTGACAGCCCCAGTCGTTTTGCGATTTCCGTTACACGACGACGAAACTCTTCCAGATTGATGTAGTTTTCTGGAAACTCCGCGAGAAGGCTCGGATTGTCCGAATGGATCTCGGCGTCACAAAAGAGCTTATCGTAGACAGGCCAGAGATCTTTCGGAATCCTGGTGTCGCTCTTGTGAAACTCGGCTTGATAGCTCAGCACGAACTGGATCGGCGATATGGCTCCCGCAAGGAATTGCGAGATCAGATCGTCAAGTTCCTGGGGTGTGGCCGACATCTAGACGAGCCCGCTTTATCGCCCACTCACCGTCAATCAAATCAACCCACCCAGCGGGCTCGACGGATCGGCGTAGCGCTTCTTCGGCATGCGGCCGGCGAGATAGGCTTCCCTGCCCGCGATGACGGCGTGCTTCATGGCGCGGGCCATGCGGATCGGGTCCTTCGCGGCGGCGATTGCCGTGTTCATCAACACCCCGTCGCAACCCAGCTCCATCGCGATGGCCGCGTCCGATGCAGTTCCGACGCCGGCGTCGACAATGACGGGCACGCGTGCGTGTTCGACGATGAGGCGGATGTTCACCGGGTTCTGCACGCCGAGGCCCGATCCGATCAGCGAGCCCAGAGGCATGATGGCAACGCAGCCTGCGTCCTCTAGTTTGCGCGCGTAGACCGGGTCGTCCGAGCAGTAGACCATGACGTCGAACTTGTCGGCGATCAGCGCCTTCGCGGCTTTAAGCGTCTCTTCCATGTCGGGGTAGAGCGTCTTTTGGTCGGCAAGCACTTCGAGCTTCACGAGGCTCCATCCGCCCGCCTCGCGCGCGAGACGCAGCGTGCGCACCGCGTCGTCCGCCGTGAAGCAGCCAGCCGTGTTGGGCAGGTAGGTGAAGCGCTTGGGATCGAGATGGTCGACCAGCCGCTCCGATCCTTTGTCCGCCACGTTCACGCGGCGCAGCGCGACCGTGACGATCTCCGCGCCCGCCGCTTCAGCGGCTTCGGCGTTCTGTGAATAGCTGGCGTACTTGCCCGTGCCCACGATGAGGCGGGACGTGTAGGCCTTGCCGGCGATGATGAGCTTGTCTTCGGTGGTCTTGGTCATGGAAGGCATATGCGCGCTCGTGAACCTGCTGTCACCCGCTTAGGGCAACGGTATGAAAACCTCGACGTAGGCGCCCGAGGTGATTGTCTCTACTGCCTTGGCTACCAGCTCGGCGTGCAAACGAATGCGCCGCCAGTCGGTCGTTGACAGGACAACAATCGCGAGCCGACGCCCTACAAGATTCTGCTGATAGCGAAGATTCTTGTCAGTGGTGACGATCATGTCGAAGCCGCCGGCTTCGGCCGCGGCCAGTAGCTCGCCATTCTGAAGCGCCTGCCAGGCGCGCTCATACGCCGTAGCGATTTCATGACCCGGCAGAGAGTGGCGGAGTGGGACCGGCGTCCCTTGATCGAACAGGATTTTCACGGGCGACGGCTAGACCTTCTCGAGGCTGCGTTGCGCATGCTCGAGCACCGCCTCCGCGTCCCCGCGCTCCACGCCGGGAAACCATTCCAGGAATTCGTCGATCGTCGCGCCGCCCTCGAGATTTTCGAAGAGCGCCTTCACGGGCACGCGTGTTCCCTTGAACAGCCACGCGCCGGAGACCTTTCCGGGCGTCCGTTCAACGCCTTGACACTGCGACCAATCGATCATCGCCCTAAAGTGGCGAAGGACAGACAAAAGGGCAAGCGACAGGACTGACAGTCCATCACCCGCCTCCAACGAACTGGACGATCTCGATTCGGTCGCCTTCGGCGAGCACGGTTGCTCCGTAGGCGGACCGAGGCACGATCTCGCGGTTGCGCTCCACCGCGACGCCTTTCTGGGGCAAACCCAGCCCTTCAAGGAAGGCCGCCACCGTGACGCTGTCAGGCGCGGTTTTAGGCTCCCCGTTGAGTAAGAGATTCATTTGCCCGGACACGGGATTCGCCTATTCATTCGGCCCATGAGTTTGAGCATTTACTGCCTGAACGGCCCGAACCTCAACCTGCTGGGTGAGCGCGAGCCCGCGATCTATGGCAAGGGCACGCTGGCCGACCTTGAGAAGTTGTCGCAGGACGCCGCCTCGGCCCTCGGCGCCACGCTGGTTTTCCGCCAGTCCAACCATGAAGGCGAGCTTGTGGACTGGGTGCAGGAGGCCCGTAGACAGGCGCAGGCCGTGGTCATAAACGCGGGCGGCTATACACACACTTCGGTCGCCCTGCATGACGCCCTGAAAGTGTTGACCATTCCGGTCGTGGAAGTGCATCTCAGCAATCCCGGGATTCGGGAGGACTTCAGGCACAAGAGCCTGGTGTCGCCCGCCGCGTCCGGTGTCATCGCCGGCTTCGGTCCTCTCGGATACCGCCTGGCCATCGAGGCTGCGGTCAGACTTGCTGAACAACGGAGAAGCTGAGGGTCATGGCCGAGAAGCCTACAGACAAGAGCGGCAGGTTCGACACCGGGCTGATCCGCGAACTGGCGGCCATCCTGCGCGAAGCCGACCTCGGTGAGATCGAGATCGAACAGGGCGGCCTGCGCATCAAGGTGGTGAAGCCAGAGCAGAAAGTCGTGCAGTACGCCTCCGCGCCGGCGCATGCTCCGGCCGCCGCTGCGCCTGCCGCCGCCGCGCCCGCCGCCAAGGCCGCGCCGCGCGATCATCCGGGCGCTCTGAAATCGCCCATGGTCGGCACCGTCTATCTCCAGGCAGAGGAAGGCGCCCCGGCCTTCGTGAAGGTCGGCGACACTGTCACTGAAGGCCAGACGATCGTGCTGGTCGAGGCCATGAAAACCTTCAACCCAGTTCTCTCCAACCGCGCTGGCAAGATCACGCAGATCCTGGTGAAGAACCAGCAGCCGGTGGAATTCGGCGAACCGCTCGTCATCATCGAATAGCGCGATGTTCGAAAAGATCCTCATAGCGAACCGGGGCGAGATCGCACTGCGGGTGCTGCGCGCCTGCAAGGAGATGGGCATCCGCACCGTAGCGGTGCACTCCGAAGCCGACCGCAACGCCATGCACGTTCGCCTCGCCGACGAGAGCGTGTGCATCGGGCCGGCGGCGGCGGCCAAATCCTACCTCAATATCCCGGCCATCGTGACGGCGGCGGAGATCACGCACGCCGACGCGATCCATCCCGGCTACGGCTTCCTGAGCGAAAACGCGAAGTTCGCGGAGATCGTGGAAAAGCATAAGATCACCTTCATCGGCCCGCGCCCGGAACACATCCGGATGATGGGTGACAAGATCACCGCCAAGGAGACCATCAAGGACGCCGGCGTGCCGGTGGTGCCGGGATCGGATGGCGCAGTGGAATCGCTCGAACAGGCGCGCGCCGACGCCAAGCGCATCGGCTATCCCGTGCTGATCAAGGCGACGGCCGGCGGCGGCGGGCGCGGCATGAAGGTCGCGCGCAACGCTGACGAGATCGACGTCGCCTTCCAGACGGCCCGCACCGAAGCAAAGGCCGCGTTCGGCAACGATAGCGTCTACATGGAGAAGTATCTCGGCAAGCCGCGGCACATCGAAATCCAGGTCGTCGCGGACAGCCATGGCAACGTGATCCACCTGGGCGAGCGCGACTGCTCTCTGCAGCGCCGCCACCAGAAAGTCTTCGAGGAAGCCCCCTCGCCCGTCATCGACGCAGAGACGCGCGCGAAGATCGGCAAGACCGTCACGACCGCCATCAAGAAGCTTGGCTATCTCGGCGTCGGCACGATCGAATTCCTCTACGAGGGCGGCGAGTTCTACTTCATCGAGATGAACACCCGCCTGCAGGTCGAGCATCCCGTCACCGAGATGATCACCCACGTCGATCTCGTGCAGGAACAAATCCGCATTGCCGCCGGCGAAAAACTGTCGCTGACCCAGAAGGATGTAATCTTCGACGGCCACGCCATCGAGGTCCGCATCAACGCCGAGAACCCGGAAACCTTCACGCCCTCGCCGGGCCTGATCAAGGATTTCCACGCGCCGGGCGGCCTCGGCGTCCGCCTGGATAGCGCGGCGTACGCCGGCTATCGCGTGCCGCCCTACTACGACAGCCTGATCGGCATGCTCATCGTCCACGCCCCGACACGGGCCCAGGCGCTCGCCCGGCTCAAACGCGCCCTCGGCGAAATCATCGTTGGCGGTATCGAGACCACGCTCCCCCTCCACGCGCGCCTCGTCGACAACCTGGATATCCAGGCTGGCGATTACGACATCCACTGGCTCGAAGGCTTCCTGAAGCCGAAGGCGACGTAGCGCGAACAGCGCCTCAATCCCGGCTTATTCGATCATATATTTCGATGGATCGCCGCGCGGTCATCGCATCGCTTGCATGCGGCATTTTTATCGATTATCGATATCCACGGTCAGGCGGCACTGCGTCCGTTATTCGTGGAGTTTATATGCATCCCTTGCGTCCAGTTGCGCTCGCGCCGGTCCTGCTGGCCGCTCTTGCCGTGCCCGCCTTCGCCCAGGAGGCCCAGCCCGCCGCCGAGACCGTTGCCGACCGCCAGGGCGTCATTGCCTATACTCCGGCTGACTTCGCCGCCGCGCGTCCCAACACCGCGCTCGACATGATCAACCGCCTGCCCGGCTTCACTTTCGACGGCGGCGACAATGTGCGCGGCTTTGCCGGCGCGGCGGGCAACGTGCTGATCGATGGCCAGCGCCCGACGATCAAGACCGACACGCTTTCAGACACGCTGGCGCGCATCACCATCGACCAGGTCGAACGCATCGACCTGATCCGCGGCGGCGCCCCGGGCATCGACATGCAGGGCCGCACCGTAGTCGCCAACGTTATCCGCAAGAAGGCCGACTCCTTTCAGCAGGTGCTGTCGCTGCAGGACTATGTATTCGCGCAGAGCGGCCGCAGCCTGTTCGGCTGGAACTACCAGGCGACGAAACGGTCGGGCGAACACCAGTTCGACATCCAGCTTGCACGCGGCATCTCCTATGACGACTCGGTCGGCTATGGCTGGCGCTACACCACGGACGTTCCCACGGGCGCCGTATCCACCGAGCGGCTGCAGACCGAAGGCGATGGCCCGGTTCACAGCCTCCGCGCCAACTACAAGGGGCCGTTGTTCGGCGGCAAGTTCAGCGCCAACGGCCTGATCAGCACGGATGAATTCAAGAACGAGCAATTCTACGAGAGTGGGACCGGCGCCCAGCGCTTCACCTCACGTTCCGCCAACGACCGCGGTGAGATCGGCCTCAACTACACGCGCGACCTTGCATCGAAAGTTGAACTCGAAACGCTGGTGCTGTCCAAGTTTGCGCAAGGCACAGGCGTCGCAACGGGCGATACCGGCGCCACGACCCTCTTTTCAAGAGTCGAGGCCGAGGCTGGCGAGTCGATCGGCCGCGCCATCCTTCGCTACCGGCCGTCGGACAAGCTGGCGTTCGAAGGCGGCGGCGAAGTCGCCTACAACTTCCGCGACCAACAGGTCGGGCTTGTCATCAACGGCGCCCCCGTGCCGCTCCCGGCCGCGGACGTGAAGGTCGAGGAACTGCGCGGCGAAGTCTTCGCGCAGGGCACATGGCGCCCCAACCCGCAATGGTCGCTGGAGGGCGGAGTGCGGGTCGAGCGTTCGAAAGTCGACGTATCGGGCATAGCGCCGACGGAGACCGAACTCACCTACACCAAGCCGCGGCTGCTTGTGACGTGGTCGCCTACCAAGAATGACCAGCTCCGCATGCGCATCGAGCGTGAGGTGGGCCAGCTCAATTTCCAGGATTTCATCTCCAGCGTGGACCTCAATGCCGACCGGGTGGACGCCGGCAACGCCGGATTGCGGCCGGACCAGCGCTGGGCCTATGAGGCGGCGTTCGAGAAGCGGTTCTGGGAAAACGGCGCCGCCGTTCTGACGCTGCGCCACGAGGACATCGAGGATGTTGTCGACGTCTTCCCGTTCCTCACGCTCGTCGACGACAATGGCGACGGCATTCCCGACGACGCCAACAACGACGGCCAGCCGGATACCCAGCTTGTCGCCGGGCCCGGCAATATCGGTGAAGGCACAAACGACGTCGTCGAACTGAGCCTCACCCTGCCGCTGGCCAAACTCGGCCTCGAAGGCGGAGAGCTCAAGGCGACGGGCATCTGGCAGAATGGCGAAGTCATCGATCCGCTGACGGGCGAGGACCGCCGCATCTCGGGCCAGCGGCCGCAGACGCTCAACGTCAACTTCCGGCAGGACTTGCCGGCGCAGAAGCTGACCTGGGGGCTCGGCTGGTTCGGCGGCTGGGAAGAGGACTATTACCGGCTGGAGGAAGTGGAGAGCCTGCGGCTCAAGAACTTCTTCTCGTCTTTCATCGAGTGGAAGCCGACGACCCGCTTCACCCTTCGCGCAGAACTCAACAATTTCGACCCGTACCGGTTCTACATCAACCGGTTCATCTTTGACGGGCCGCGCGGCCCGGGCAATCTCGATAGCGTGCAGGCCGAGCTGCGCAAGTCGCAGGTCATCGGCCGCATCCAGGCGCGCTGGACGTTCGGCTGACGGCGCTTTCTTCCCAGAAGGGAAAAAAGCACTAACGCCATCACCGAAATAGAGACGTGCGCGCGCCATCTTGACCCGCAGGCGGGGAACGCAACTATTTCCAGACCAGCTTCATGCTATGAAATTGGCCTGACCCAGAGGATCGACGTGTGAGCCGTGTCTTCGGCCCGAACGAATTGCTCGACTGCTACCGCCGGGGCGTTTTTCCCATGGCGGAGGCGCGGGATGATCCGCGGCTGTTCCTCGTTGATCCCGACCTGCGCGGCGTGCTGCCGCTCGATAAGTTCCATGTCTCGAAAAGCCTTCGGAAAGTGATCCGGCAGGATCGATTCTCCGTGCGCACCGACACCGCTTTCACGCGTGTGATGGAGATGTGCGCCGAGGCAGGACCCGGGCGCACGAACACATGGATCAACAATCCGATCCTCAATCTCTACAGCGCGCTTCATCGCGTCGGTCACGCACACAGCGTCGAGTGCTGGGAAGGCGATGACTTGGTGGGCGGCCTTTATGGCGTCAGTCTGAAGGGCGTGTTCTTCGGCGAAAGCATGTTCTCGCGCCGAACCGATGCTTCAAAAGTCGCGCTGGCGCATCTCGTCGCGCGGCTGAGGCGCGGCGGCTTCGTACTGCTCGATACGCAGTTCGTCACCGACCATCTGCTGACATTCGGCGTCGAGGAGATCGGCCGCGAGGAATTCCATGAGCGCCTGGATGCGGCGCTGCTGGTCGACGCCGATTTCGGCGATGCGTCCTACTGCACGTCCGGGTTGGAAGCGTTGCAGCTGATCACCCAGACGTCATAGGTCGGGTGTTCGAGCGCGCTGAGGCCGGGCGAGGATGCGAACATCCAGCCCGAGAACAGGAGGCCATCCGGCCCGATCGGCTGCGGCCCGCGCTGGACCTTGCCGGCTTTCTCCGCGGCGGTCGCGCGCGTCGATGCAGCGCCCAGCGCGTGGATCTCGAGGAAGGCCGCCGATTCAGGCGTGTCCTGCGGCGGCGCCTGGTAGCAGGCGCGCACGGTGACGGACAGTCGCCCAAATTTCAGCGTCTCGCCCACCTTTGCGGTGAGGTCGGTCGAATTTCCGGTGATCTTGTCCAGTGCGCGCAGCTTGACGCCCGAGCGGGGCTCAAGCGCGGAAGCGCCGCCGGCCGCCAGCGCAACCGCCGCCGTCGCAAGGGTAAACCGCAGGAACCTGGTCATTGGGGAGAACCTTCTTCAGCCGCGCCCCCTGAAGAACCACCGGCGTCATCACCGCCGTTATTATTCTTGTTCCCAGCCGCACTGCCGGCGACTTCGGAAAGCACTGTAAGCAAGTCGACTGAACCACGGGTGAACTCCACGGTTCCCCCTTCCGGAATGTAGTCGAACGACCCGCCGACCATGATGCCCAGGTAAGCGCCGCCCAACAGGCCGTCCGACAGCACCTGCGCCGTCGAGTCATCGGGAACCTGCACGCCCTTCTTCACGGTGAAATTCACCACGGCCTTGTACGTCTTGGGATCCAGCGTGATGGCGCTTACCGCGCCGATCTTCACGCCTGCCATGCGCACATCGCTGCCGGTCGAAATGCCATCGACGCGATTGAACTTGGCGATGAGCTGGTAGCTGTCCGCCGGCGCGGCCTCGCTGCGCTGCTGCAGCGAGAAGAACAGGAAGATCCCTGCAACGGCGACAACGAGAACGCCGACCAGGGATTCGAACAGGGATTCACGCATCAGGGCTTCCACGCCTCATAATCGCCGGAGCTTTTCGCCCGCTCGCCGCCTTCCGCGAGGCTGCCCTTGGGACGCCATGCGTCGACGGTTCCGGTCAGGTTGGGCTTGTGCGCCTTTTCCCAGCTCTTGGTCTGGAACGGAACCTCGGTAGGCGGTTTGTCGAAAGTGTGATGCAGCCAGCCATGCCAGTCCGGCGGCACTTTCGAGGGTTCGGCATAGCCCTGATAGATCACATAGCGGCGCTTGCGACCTTCGAGCGAGACTTTCCGTTCCTCGTAATACTTGTTGCCGGTGTCGTCCTTGCCGACGAGCCCCGCCCTGCGGCCGATGTCGAACCGGGCGCCGATCGTTGCGCCGTTCCACCAGGTGAAGATCGACTTCAGCATCGCTACTCCGCAGAATTCAAGGACATAGGCACGATTTGCGCGGCGCGAATATGGCGCCCGCGAAGAGATGGGTCCAGCTAGGCCTAACCTCCAGTAGCTGCAACAAAATCCTGCCGGAACGGACGCCCGTACACTGTCCCGGCTACCCAGAGCGCGACTCGCACGCCGCAGCGGCCTACGCACGGGCGGCAATGCTGACCGTGATTCCGTCGAACGAATTGACGCGCTATAATACACGTGTATGTTGGCCTCAGGACTGGGATATGGGGAGGACTCGAATAATGCCGTTCGATCGCGCTATCCGCGCCGGACTTCTCGCCGCCGCACTGCTTGTTCCCGCAGCCCACGCGCAAGCAACCCTCGACGACGCAACCCGCAGCGCCGTCGTCGCCAAAGCCGCTGACGCGCTCCGCAATCGCTACATCTTCCCTGACGTTGGCGAGAAGGCCGCCGCAAAGCTGGAAGCTTCCCTCGCCGCCGGCGCCTACAAGGACCTGGCGCAGCCGGGCGCCTTCGCCGAACAGCTCACGAAGGATCTCTACGAAGTCGCCAAGGACAAGCACATGCGCGTCTCGGCGCCCGGCCCGCGCCCGGCGCCCGCCGGCGCCTCCGCGCCGCAACCGCCGCCGAAGAGCGAAGGCGGCGTCGTTCGGGCCGACCGGCTCGCGGGCGACATTGGCTACATCGAGATTTCCGGCTTTCCACCACCCGGCGGGTTCAAACCTCCCGTCGATAAGGCGATGGCGCAGCTTGCCGATACCAAGGCGCTGATCGTCGACATCCGCCGCAACGGCGGCGGAAGTCCGGACAGCGTCGCCTACCTCGTCAGCTTTTTCCTAGATGGCGCGAAGCCGCCCATGCTGATCAATGACTTCGTCAACCGGAAGCCGAACACGACGGAATTCACCACCCGGCAATCCTTCAGTGTGACGACGCCGACCTCCTACCTCGGCAAACCGGTCTACGTGCTCACCAGCCCGCGCACCTTCTCCGGTGGCGAGGAGTTCGCCTACGATATGCAGGCGTTCAAGCTAGGTACGCTGATCGGCGAGACCACTGGCGGCGGCGCGAACCCCGGCGGCGTGATGCCCATCGGCTCGCAGCTCGGCATCTTCATGCCGAACGGCCGTCCGGTGAATCCTGTCACCAAGACGAACTGGGAAGGTATCGGCGTCATTCCCGACATCCCCACGCCCGTCGAAGACGCGCTCAAGGTCGCGCTCGAAAAACTCGGGCAGAAGCCGGCCGCCAAGGATATTGACACGCTGTCGCAAGCGAAACTCTTCCAGCCGCGCACCACCGCCTCGCCCGGCCTCGACGCCCTTGCCCGCAAGGTCATCGAAGGCGACGCCAAAGGAGAACCTGCTCTCGACATCATGGCGCCCGGCCTCGCCCAGGCCGCGCAGGCGCAGCGCGACAGCCTGCTGAAGACCTACGCCAGGCTCGGCGCACTGAAGTCGCTGACCTTCCAGGGTCCGGGTCCCGCCGGCGGCGACACCTACCTCGCCGCCTTCGCCTATGGCTCGCGCAACATCTCCATCAGCCTGGGTGCGGACGGCAAGGTCGCCGGCTTCTTCATCGGCGGCGGCCCTCCGCCTACCGACGAGCAGCGCCAGGCCGCCTTCAAGGCCATCGACCTCAATGCAGACGGGAAGGTGGACCCGCCGGAATACAAGACCATGCTCGCCACAATCGGTGTCCCGGATCGCTTCGACGATCTCTTCGCTCAGGTCGACGCCGATAAGAACGGCATCGTGTCCCTCGAGGAATACAGGACGTCGAACGAACAATAGGGGTTAGGCCACGGCTCACCTGACCCGCCTGATTGGCGAGGGCCGATAAAAAGGGCGGCGGCCAGAGAGCCGGCGAGCGACAGAGCCTCTGCGATTTCAGAGACTTGCGGCGCTTAACACTGCGCCAATTTTCCTGTGTGCAGACATCGCCGAAGCACATCACTATCCCGCTGATTCGCGGGATAAGCGCGGAACCGTGCTGCGGAGAAGTTCATGGCGGAATCCCGAGCCAAGGCGAATGGCCGCCATCTGGCGCGCGTGCTGGAAACCGGCGCGGCGCTGCTGCTCTATGAGGATGCCGACAGCCCGCCCGCAAAGCTGCTGAACGCCCACTTTTCAGCAATCCGGACACTCGCCGGCGAGAGCGAGGCCGCGGAGACGGTTTGCGAGGCGATCCGAGCGCGCAAGATCAGCCCAATCTGCCAGGTCAGCCTGATCGAGGGGGCGCACGCGCTGCCGCTGGACGCCGTCGCTCTGCCCGGTGCGCTGGCGGATGCGACCGCCATGGCTTCGGCGCGGGCGGTGGCGACACAGGCGCTGGTCGCCGTGGCGGATGCGCTCGAGACGCTTACCATCGAGACGGACGACCAGGGGCGGCCGACGACGTCGGCTCTGATTGACGCCTTCCGGGCCGGGGCGGATGCGGAGTTGGTCGAGATCGCGCTATGCACGCCGGGTGGTGCACGGGCGGCCGCCATCACTCTGCGCAGGCAGGCTGCGTCCGCTCGGGAGGCCGGCCGGCAGACATGGGGCATTCCGGCCTGGACGGGGTTGGAGGCGACGGAGATCGCCGGAGCGATCGAGCGGGTCAGCAAGACACGGCTGGCGGTGGAGGTGCGCATCGGCGGCGCGGCGAGTGATCCGGCGGCGCCTGCCGTGGCGGTCAACCTGGCGCGCTATGCGGTTGGCGGCGCGGAAGACCTCGGCGTGCTCGCGACGGATGTGGCGGCGGTAGCGGCGGTGCTGGGCGCCACGGCGGCGGTCCACGTGGCGGGTGTGGGCGCGGCAGTGATGGCGGCGGGCGCGGCCTACGACAGCGAGCCGGGGACAGCTGTGGCGGCGGAGCTGTGCAAGCGGGTGCTGGCGGCGGCGGCCGGCGCCGCCGTGACGGCGGATGCGCCGACCCCCGAAGCGGTTCGCTGGATTGCGGCGGAAAGCGTGGGCGCGGACCCGGTGGATCTCCTTGTCGCGCAGGAAGACGAGCAGACGCCGGAGCTGGCCGCGTGCGTGACGGCGGCGCTGGCCGTGGCGGCAAGCGAGACGGAAGCGGACGACGTCAAGCTGCGCATCCTCGGCGCCCGGACACTGGACCAGATCGACGGACTGGAGCGCGCACGACTGGAATCGCGGGGACTATCGGAAGAAGCGCTGGAACGGGTGGAAGCGGCGCTGCGCGACGGCCTAAGCCTGGCCGCGGCGTTCTCGCGCTGGGTGGTAGGCGACGACCTGATCCGCAAGCGTCTGCAGCTAGAGCCGGAGGCATATGACACGGACGGCGAGGCGCTGCTGCGGGCGCTGGGGCTGTCGGTGAAGGAGATCGAGGACGCGCGGGTTGCGGTGCAAGGGCGCCGGCGGCCGGTGTCGAACCCGAAATCGCCGCTGGCGCGCGTGCTGGCGCGTGCCGATGGCGTGACGCCCGAAGCGCGCGTCCGAATGGCCAAGGCGATCTCGCCCTTCCTGACGCGCAAGCCGGTGGTGACGATTGCCACGGGCGGACAATCGGATACGACCCGCATGACGGTGCACGCCTCGGTCAAGGCGGCGATGGCGCAGGGACTCGGCCTGCGGATCGAAGCGGGCCGGCCCGTGGTGGACAGCGAGCTGCGTAGCCGCATCTCCGAGGCCAAGCGCCGCGCCCGCGCGCCGATGGCGAGCGAGATGCAGTCGCCGCATTTTGAGCGTCCGGCGCCGGCGGCGCATGCCCACGATCACGAACATGCGCATGACGAGGTCTATATCGCCGAGCGCCGCCGCCTGCCCGACCGCCGCAAGGGATATATCCAGAAGGCGACCGTCGGCGGCCACAAGGTTTATCTCCACACCGGTGAGTTCGAGGATGGCGAGCTCGGCGAGATTTTCGTCGACATGCACAAGGAAGGCGCGGCCTTCCGCTCGCTGATGAACAATTTCGCCATCGCGGTGTCGGTAGGCCTGCAGTACGGCGTGCCGCTGGAAGAGTTCGTCGACGCTTTCGTGTTCACGCGCTTCGAGCCGGCCGGTGAAGTGACCGGCAATGACTCGATCCGGCGCGCGACGTCGATCCTCGACTACATCTTCCGCGAACTGGCCGTGTCCTATCTCGGGCGCGAGGACCTTGCCGAGACGGATCACCTCAGCCTCGACGGACTGGGCGCGGGCGCCGCCGAGGGCGAGGAGCCGACAGTTCCGGTCAGGCCAGAGCAGCTCATCTCGCGCGGCTTCAGCCGAGGCGTGATGCCGGACAACATCGTGCCGTTCCACACCCGCAAGATCGCCGAGCGGCTGGAGCAGACAGACACGCCGGCGATCACGCCCCAGCGCGGGCCGGAATACCTGTCGGACGCCTGCCCCACCTGCGGGCATTTTACCTTAAGGCCCGATGATGGCGTCGCGGTTTGTGACGCGTGCGGTTCGGTGGTGCAGACGGCTTAACGACTCTGCTACTCCTGCCCTTCGCTTGCGCTACGAGCGTTCGGGGCTTGAATTGACCCCCTGGATCAATTCACTCCGCCAACGCTTCGCTTCGCCCGGACCGCTCCCTTGCGGCGCGAGTATTGCTCCCGTGTCTGGATATACGTTACGCCAGTCAAGGGAATGACCCGGAATGATACGCGTATTTATTGCGGTGGCGGCCATCGGGCTGATGTCGCTGTCGGCGTTCGCCCAGACGCCGGAGCTGAATGAAGTCAGCCGCAGCGCCTCGGCGCAGCGCCTGATCGGCGGCGCCAAGGCATGTGTCGGGTGCGACCTGTTCCAGGTCGATTTGTCCTACAAGGAACTGGAAAACCGGGACCTTTCGAAATCGCGGCTGCGCCAGGCCGACCTAAGCCTCGCCACCTTTGACGGCTCGAAACTCTCCGGCGCCAACCTTTCCGTTTCCAACGCTTTCGGCGCGCGCTTCGCCAAGACCGACTTCTCGGGCGCCGACCTTTCCGATGCGACGCTGGTGGGATCCTGGTTCGGCGGCGCGGTGATGACGGGCGCGGACCTCCGCGGCGCCAATCTTTCGGGATCCTATCTTTTCACCGCGAAAGGTCTTACGCAGGACCAGCTGAGCACGGCCTGCGGCGACGAAGCCACCAAGCTTCCCCAAGGCCTCACCATTCCGCTCTGCCCGGGCGCAGAACCCGCCCCTCAGCTGCGTGGTCTTACGCGCGACGAGGGCAACCAGTAGGCGAGCGTTGAAGCCCGGAGACGTTCGGGACATGGGGGCCTTCGTGGCCCCCCAATTTTTTCCGGAAGTCAGTTGAGCGAAGGGCTCACTTGTCGGGCGTCAGCACCGACTCGGCCGGGCCGAGCCCTGCGATCACTGCCTTGAAGCATGAGCAGTTCGCCAGGTCCGTGCAGGCCAGCGCCTCGAGCTGCGCAAGCAGGCCGTAGGACAGAATGTCCTGCTGTGGACGGTCGAGTACCAGCGCCGCCAGCTTCACCGCGCGCGCCTGCGCGTGCGTCAGGCGGATGGTGGTTTTCAGCGTTGCCGCGTGCGCTTCGACAGCAGGCGGCGCTGTCTTCGTGGGAACCCAGGCGCCTTCAGCGGCCGCGGCTTCCGCTGGTTGCGGCTTCTTGGCCGGCCAGGTCGCAGCCACATCCGCGAGGCGCACCTTCATCGAAGCGATGTCGCCCGTCGCCGCAGCATCTGCCGCGGCAGCAGCTGCTGCGTTCACCGCTGCTGTCGCCGCGGTTTGCGCCGCCGTCTGCGCCTTGGGCGCGGACCAGGGAATGGAGCCGAACATCGGCTCCTGGCTCGGCTTCGCATCGCCCTTACGGACGAGCATTCCGGCTGTCAGTGATGCAAAACCCGGGTTGGACATGGGACTCTGTTCCGTTGTGGCGACGGCTACTTTCTTAGTGTGTGTGACGGCGCCCGAAGCTGCGCGGCAGGCGCCGGTCCGGTTGCCCCGGGGGAGGTCCCCGGTTATCTGCACGACGTTCAAGCGCGTTGCGCTCAGCCTGCAGAGCATCGTTCTGCGGGGCCGGCATGGCAGGCCGCGCCTTCAGCGCCGTAGCCGTACCTGTCCCGGTAGAGGCTGTGGCGGCGCGACGTTTCTCGGCCGTTGCATTGGCGACCGCGATATTGGCCCAGGCCGGGAGTTCCGGCTCCCAACCATCGTCATCCTCGTCGACGACGGCGGCAGGCCGCTGTCCCGGCCCAACTTCGGGGGTGAGAACGGCGGTGGAGAAGTCGGCGCGGGGCTTTTCGGCCCAGTTGGGGTCGACGCCGCCATAGAGGCGGGCGAGCCGGTCGCGCATGTAGAGCCAAAGGGCGGTCACTTCCTGGGCCGAGCGGCAGGTCGGATCTATGTCGCCGACCGTGCGGCCGTCGATCATCGAGGCCGCGAAGTCGACGCGGTGGTGCAGCGTGACCGGGGCGACGACGCCGTGCTGCGACAGTGCGACAGCGGTTTCCGAAGTGATGCGGGCGCGGGGCGTCGCCGAGTTGACGACGAATACCAGCGGCTTGCGCAGGCTGTCGGCGATGTCGACCGTGGGGCCTACGGCGCGCAGGTCGTGCGGGCTGGGGCGGGTCGGCACGATCACCAGGTCGGCGCGGGCGACGACGTGGGAGATGGTCTGGGTGACGGCTGGAGGCGTGTCGACCACAATCAGCTTGAAGCCGGATGCCTTGAGGTGGTCCAGGCAGGCATCGAGTTCATCCAGCGCGGCGTGGGCGAAAGCCGGTGTCGAGGCCGCGCGCGCGTTCCACCATTTCGACAAGCTCCCCTGCGGATCGGTGTCGATAAGGGCGACAGGGCCATCGCCCGTTCGTTCCGCCTCGACCGCGATATGACCCGACAGAGTGGTTTTCCCCGATCCGCCCTTCTGGGAGGCAAAGACCAGTACCCGAACGCCGTCTGACATCACCCTCTCCCAGCGCGAGCCATCGCCAACAGTTGGGCGAGGCTCGAGACATGCCTGAAGCTGGCGGGTCCGCTTTGACGGCCAATTAGGCTGAAGAATCCGATTGCGCGGGGCGCGTTAAGAAATGGCGATCCGGAATGTCCCGCGGCCGCCGCGCAAAAAACCATTGAATGCGGGCTTCCTGCTACGAAAGTCGTTCACGGAGATTATCGTTAGCGGATGTCGCAGGCTGGCGAAGTTTACGTTTTTTCTTGCGCCGTAATGTTCGGCGGGGACCCGTTCAACGGGGCGTGAATCGGTAGTTAATCCGGACCACGCTGGACTGATATCCGCCAGGACTGGCCAGTGCGCTATTTCTTCTCGATGACGCGGATGTTCAGTTCGCGGAGCTGTTTCAGCGTGGCTTCGCTGGGTGCGCCCATCAGGAGATCCTGCGCCTGCTGGTTCATCGGGAACAGAGTGATCTCGCGCAGGTTCTGGACGCCGCAGACCAGCATGACGATGCGGTCGACGCCCGCCGCCATGCCGCCGTGGGGCGGAGCGCCGTACTGGAACGCGCGGTACATACCGCCGAACTGCTGTTCGACATCCGCTTTGGTGAGGCCGGTAAGTTCGAACGCCTTCACCATCGTCTCCGGGCTCGCGTTCCGGATGGACCCCGAGGCGATCTCGTAGCCATTGCAGACCATGTCGTATTGATAGGCCTTGATGGTCAGCGGGTCGTTCTTCTGCAGCGTCTCCATTCCGCCCTGCGGCATGGAAAAGGGGTTGTGCGCGAAGTCGATGCGCTTTTCATCCTCGTTGTATTCGTAGAACGGGAAGTCGACGATCCAGCAGCAGGCGAACTGGTTCTCGTCGACGAGGTTGAGATCAGCGCCGACACGGTTACGCGCCTCGCCGGCGAACCTGTAGAAGGTGGACGGAAGACCGGCCACGAAGAAGCAGGCGTCGCCCACTTTCAGATCGAACTGCTTGCGGATTGCTTCGGTGCGCTCAGGGCCGATGTTCTTGGCGACGGGGCCTGCCCCGCCCTCCTCGCCTTCGCGCCAGAAGATGTAGCCAAGGCCCGGCTGGCCCTGTTGCTGTGCCCAGGAATTCATCTTGTCGCAGAAGGCGCGCGATCCGCCGTCCGGCGCTGGGATGCCCCACACCTGGTTCTTCGGGTCCTTGTCCAGCATCCCCGCAAAAACCTTGAAGCCGGAGCCGCGGAACTGCTCGGAGACTTCGCCCATGACGATCGGATTGCGCAGGTCGGGCTTGTCGGAACCGTATTTACGGACGGCCTCGTCGTAGGGGATGCGCGGGAATTTCTGGGTGACCTTCTTGCCGTCACCAAACTCCTCGAAGACGCCGCGCAGCACGGGCTCCATCGTGTCCCAGACGTCTTCCTGGGTGACGAAGCTCATCTCGAGATCGAGCTGGTAGAATTCGCCAGGCAGACGGTCGGCGCGCGGATCTTCGTCGCGGAAGCACGGCGCGATCTGGAAGTAGCGGTCGAAGCCGGCGACCATCAGGAGCTGCTTGTACTGCTGCGGCGCCTGGGGCAGCGCGAAGAATTTGCCTGGGTGGATACGCGAGGGGACGAGGAAATCGCGTGCGCCTTCGGGCGAGGAGGCGGTGAGGATCGGTGTCGAGTACTCCGCGAAGCCGATCTCGGCCATGCGGCGGCGCATGGAAGAGATGACATTCGTGCGCTTCACGATGTTGGCGTGCAGCGTCTCACGGCGCAGGTCGAGGAAACGGTATTTGAGGCGGACGTCTTCGGGATATTCAGGCTCGGCGAAGACGGGCAGCGGTAGTTCTTCCGACTCGGAGAGGACGGTTACGTCGGCGACCTTCAGCTCTATGTCGCCGGTGGCGAGGTTGGGATTCTTCGTCGCCCCATCACGCGCGACAACTTCGCCGGTGAGCGTCACGACGGTTTCGACCCGCAGCCGCTCCAGTTTGGCGAACTGGGGATTGGACGGCGTTATGACGCACTGGGTCAGGCCGTAATGGTCCCGCAGGTCGATGAACAGGAGGCCGCCATGGTCGCGCTTGCGGTGGACCCAGCCGGAAAGACGGGCGGTATTCCCGACGTCGCCCGCTCGCAATTGGCCGCAGTTATGCGTCCGGTAGGCGTGCATGGGGGCGGGCTCCTTGGCCAGATGCGACGTGATTCCCCAGCAAACGGGGAATTTCCTTGATTGATCGGGCGGACAAGCGCATGTCGCCGTCAAGCTTGTCAATATCGGCCAATCCTACGATTCGGGGCCGGTCCGGGAGACCACGCGTTTGTCAGAAGAAGAAGCCGGCGAACTCCGGCTGATCAGCGAAACGGCCGAGCTGGCGGAAGCCTGCGAGAGGTTGTCCCACAGTGATTTCCTGGCCGTGGACACTGAGTTCCACCGCGAAACGACCTACTGGCCGCAGGTCTGCCTGATCCAGATCGCCAGCGCGGATTTCGACTGCATGGTCGATCCGATGGTGAAGGGGATCGACCTCACCCCCCTCATGAAATTGCTGGCCGACAAATCGAAGGTGAAAGTCTTCCACGCGGCGCGGCAGGATCTCGAGATCTTCACTCGGATCATCGGCGAGACGCCCTCGCCTATCTTCGACACGCAGATCGCGGCGATGGCGTGCGGCCTGGGCGATTCCATTTCCTACGAGAACCTGGTGGCGCGCGTACTCAAGGGTACGGTCGACAAGTCGTCCCAGTTCACCGACTGGGCGCGCCGGCCGCTTTCTGAAAAGCAGCTCACCTATGCGCGCGGCGATGTGACCTACCTGCGCAAGATCTACAAGATCCTCCGCGACAAGCTGGTGAAGCAGAACCGGCTGGACTGGATCGAGGACGAGCATGCCGCCCTGCTCGATCCGGAAATCTATGCGTTCGATCCGGAGAATGCGTGGAAGCGCCTGAAGGTTCGCAAGTACCGGTCTGACTATCTCGCCGTGCTGGCCAACGTGGCGGCGTGGCGGGAACGGACTGCGCAAGAGATGGACAAGCCGCGCGGACGCATCCTGAAAGACGACGCCATCCAGGAGATCGCCCAGCAGAAGCCGCGCACGGCCGATGCGCTTGAGCGGATGCGCGCCGTGCCGACCGGGTTCGGTCGATCGAAACATGGCGCCGGATTGGTGCACGCAATCAACCAGGCACTGGACGAACCAGACAAGCACGCACCGGACGTGGAACGCCCAGAGTCATCAGGCCCGCCACCAGGCGCGGTAAGCGAGCTGCTCAAAGTGCTGCTGAAGCAAGTGTCGGACGACGAAGGCGTGGCAACCCGCCTGATTGCCAACGCAGCAGACCTCGAAAAGCTGGCGCGCGATGACAATCCGGATATCGCGGCGCTGAAGGGCTGGAGGCGGCAGATCTTTGGTGAAAAGGCGCTGCTGCTGAAGTCTGGCAAGGTTGCGCTGGCGGCCTCGCCAAAGGGCGTGAAGGTTGTCGAGCTGTAGCTCGCCCTTTCAGCTGGTTAGCGAATAATCCATCCCGAGTTCGTCGGCCGCCTGTTCCAGGCGGCGCTCGACGGATTCGGAGACCAACGCGCGGTAGGGACCGGAGACTTTCAGGGCGAGCGTATCGCCATCGCAGGTGAGTTTGGCCTGCTTGAGCAACCCGGCGGAACGGCCCGAGAAATCAGCGGCGAGACGCATCAGGGCGCCGAGAGCGCGGGCTTTTGCGGCGGTTTCGGTGTCCAGAAGCTTTTCGGTGATGTCGTTCTTGATACCCTTCTTGAAGCGCGAAGCGACGGCGAGCGCAAGAGCTGCGCGGTCCTTGTGAGTGAGACCCGGCAAGGGGGCGCGGGCGACGAGGTCGAAAGCGAGGTCGGCGCGGTGGTCCGGGTGCAGCAGCGCGCCTATGTCAACCAAGCGGCAGGCGGCGGATGAGAGACGATCGTTGAGCGTGTAGGGCGACGCTTCGCTGGCCCAATCCGCGAGGGCGAGGCCGAATTCAGCGGCGTGTTCGTCAGCGATCAAACCGTCCAGGCCTGCGTCGAGCGGATCTTCCAGGCGCTCGCGTTCGTCAAGGCTATCGAAAATGATACCTTCGCGGACACCATAGGACGAGACCATCACCGACTTGAACTTGCCCAGCTCGATAACGGTCTTCAGCACGGCGGCGGCGTAAGGAATGGTGGCGGCGCGGCGCTTGGCGACTTCCTGCAGCAAGTCGGCGTTCTTCTTGCCGCCCATCAGGTCATCGAGAATACCGACAAGTTCGCCGGCCCTCATCTCGTAGTTCTGCAGCATGTGCAGCGGGGCGCGGGTAATCTCCATGTGCAGCGTGCCGATGGCGCGCCAGGCGCCGCCGACGGCGAAAAATATGTCGCCGCTCTTCTTCAGCTCGGGCGATCCGGAGAGGGCTTCCTTCACCCTGGCGAGGATCTTGTCCTCGTTGAACGACCCGCCTGTATCAAGCGCCAGTGGGCCTAGCGGATAGGTGGAACCGCCATCGTACTTGCCGTTGGTGAGGCGGGCGAGTTCGAGACTGGAGCCCCCTAGATCGCCGGCGACACCATCGACGCCGGGGCTACCGGCCAGCACGCCCTGGGCGGCGTAGCGGGCTTCGTCGCCGCCGGAGAGGATGCGCAGCGCGATGCCGGTTTCCTTCTTCACGCGATCGACGAACTCCTTGCCGTCGCTGCCTTCCCGCACGGCGGCGGTGGCGAAAGCGTAGAGGGTGTCGACCTTCTGGGCGCGGGTGATCGAGGCGAAGCGCGAGAGCGCCGCCAGCGCCACATCGACGCCTTCGCGGTTGAGCTTGCCGGATGAGCCGAGGCCCTTGCCGAGGCCGGCGAGTACCTTTTCGTTGAAGCGGGGCTGCATGGCCCGGCCACGCACATCGTAGACGACAAGGCGGACAGAGTTGGAGCCGACGTCGATGACGCCGACACGGCGCCAGCGCGCGGGCTTCCCGCTGGCCTTGGATCGGGTTGCAGCAGCAGCCGTCATCGGCGGGCCTCGACTCTATGCCTGAGGCCGCCTGCCTAAGGCATCAGCCTCTTGGCTTCAACTGCGGCGGTGTGGCCGCCCTGAGTGCGCTTCCCCGGCCGGATAGGCTGGGGTTCTCCAGGAAGTAATCGTGCGCCGAGAAGGGTTGGCGGCCCTTGGCCGACGCATTCCGGACATATCGCCCGTCGGAACGCAGCGTCCAGCTTTGCGCACGATCATTGAGGTTCGCGAGCATGATCTGGTCGAGCACCTGGTTATGCACAGTTGGGTTAGTGATCGGCGTCAGGGCCTCGACGCGGCGGTCCAGGTTACGCTGCATCCAGTCGGCCGATGCTATGAACACTTTTGCGTTGTCCGACGGCAGGCCATGGCCCGCGCCGAAGCAGACGATTCGCGCGTGCTCGAGGAAGCGGCCGACGATGGAGCGAACCTCGATATTGTCCGACAGGCCGGGAACGCCCGGGCGCAGGCAACAGATGCCGCGCACGATAAGCTGAATCGACACGCCGGCCTGGCTGGCGCGGTAGAGCGCATCGATCACCGCTTCATCCACAAGAGCGTTGAGCTTGGCCCAGATCATCGCCGGGCGGCCCGCCTTGGCGTGGGCGATCTCTTCCTCGATCATCGCGATCAGGCGCGGCTTCATGTTGAGGGGCGAGATGGCCATCGCCTCGGTGGTCTTCGGCTCGGAATAGCCGGTGACGTAGTTGAACAGGCGGCCTGCATCCCGGCCGATCGCCTCGTCGGCCGTGAACAGCGACAGATCATCATAGATGCGGGCGGTGATCGGGTGATAGTTGCCCGTGCCGACATGGGTGTACGCGCGCAGGTTGCCCTGCTCGCGGCGCAGCACCAGCGAGACCTTGGCGTGGGTCTTGAGTTCGATGAAGCCGTAGACGACCTGCACGCCGGAGCGCTCGAGGTCGCGCGCGAGGCGGAGGTTGGCCTCCTCGTCGAAGCGGGCCTTGATCTCGACCAGCGCCGTGACGTTCTTGCCAGCCTCGGCCGCCTCGATCAGCGCCGCTACAATCGGTGAGTTCCGGGAGGTGCGGTAGAGCGTCTGCTTGATCGCAAGCACGTCAGGGTCGCGCGCGGCCTGGCGCAGGAACTGGGCGACAACGTCGAAGCTCTCATACGGGTGGTGGACAAGAATGTCCTTGACCCGGATGGCGGCGAAGACATCGCCATTGTGCTCGCGGATACGTTCCGGGAAGCGCGGCTCGAAAGGTTTCCAGACCAGGTCGGGACGGTCGGACACGATTAGCTGCGAGAGCTGGCCCATGCCCATGATGCCGTCGACTTCGACGACTTCCATCGCCTCGGCGCCGATTTCCTCGATGAAAAAAGCCTTGAGGTCTTCCGGGGCGTCGCGCTCGATCTTGAGGCGGACGATACGGCCACGGCGGCGCTGCTTCAGCAGGATCTCGAATTCGCGAACAAGGTCTTCGGCCTCTTCCTCGATCTCGATGTCGCTGTCGCGGAGGATGCGCAGGATGCAGCGGCCTTTCGAAACGCAGTCGGGGAACAGCGTGTCGAGGAACAGCGTGATGACATTTTCGAGTGAGATGAAGCGGCGCGACTGCGCCGCGCCGCCAGGCAGCTCCATGAAGCGGTCGACCTGGGTGGGGATCGGGACGAGCGCGCTGAGTTTCTCGTTGTCGCTGGTGCGGACCAGCGAGAAGCCGACCGCGAAGCCCTGGTTCGGCAGGAAAGGGAACGGGTGCGATGGGTCGATCGCCAGCGGCGTCAGCACCGGGAACACACGCTCGAGGAAGCGAGTGCGCAACCATTCCGTGTCGGCGGCGCTGAGATCGTCGGCGTCGAGAACGGCAAGGCCGCTCTTGCGCATTTCCTTGCGAAGCTCGGTCCAGATGCGCTGCTGGCCGGCCATCAGAGCGCCGGCTTCGACGGCGATACGGTCGAGCTGTTGTTGCGGCGTGAGGCCATCCTGGCTGGTGCGCGTGATGTTGGTGCGCGCCTGCTGACGCAGGCCGGCGACACGGACCATGTAGAATTCGTCGAGGTTGTTTGCCGAGATCGACAGGAAGCGCAGGCGCTCGAGCAGCGGGTGGCGGCGGTTTTCCGCTTCTTCGAGGACGCGGGTGTTGAACTTCAGCCAGCTCGATTCACGGTTGAAAAACCGCTCCGGTGAATTCATCAGTTGTGTGATGGCGGCGGCCGCGGCGGCGCTTTCCTTCCCTTTCGGGGAGGTCTCGCGCGCGCGTTCGCTGCGGTCCGCCATTTCGGAAGTCCGATCCATCATCGCCAGGTTCTAAAGGCCGGTCTCACGCCAGCCTGAGGATCCTGCTTACCACCAAGATATTACGGATGTTTTGAGTGGGCAAAACGCCCGTGTTTCCAGCCGTTTTCGGGCCTCAGCCGGGGTCCATTCCCAGGGCCTTGAGGACTTCACGGGCGGATCGCTGGTTGTGGGCCCTGCCCTTGGTGCGCTCGACCTGGTCGGCGACGAGGCCGACGGCGACCCAGGAACGTTCCATTCTGGGGGCAAGATACTCCACGGATTCATCGGGCAGGATCAGGTGGCGGCGGGCGCATTCTTCGCGCAGGCGGAGGGCGAGGGTTTCATCGTCTGGTTCGCCGATGCGGGCGACCGGCATGGCGACGAGGCGAGAGCGGAGATCGGGCGGCGCCTGGAACCACGCGCCGGGTTCGCCCCTGCCGGTCAGCAGCACGGGAGCGCCGCGATCTCGGCACAGGTTGAGGGCAGCTAGGAGGTTGCGGCCGTCCGAGACGGTGTCGGCATCGTCGATGGCGAGGGCGGCAACGGAGAGGCGGGAAATCTCGTCCATACCTGCGCGGGAGAGAGCATCGCCCGTGACGAGCGCGGCGCCTGCGCTGGCGGCCCAGAGGCGGGCCAAGCGGCTGCGGCCGGAGAAGGCGTCGCCGCTGAGAGCAAGCTGCTTCTCGGGCCAGTCCTTCCATCTGCGCAGGGCACTGAGCGCGGGGCGATAAGGCGTAGTCTCGATGACGGGACGCTGTTCGGGATCGATCCGCGGGAAATCCAGCAGGAGCTGATTGCCCGCGGACGGCTTGTCCGTCATTGCGCCGCTACGACCTGCAGCATCCAGCCGCCGTCGGCGCCACGAAGATCGACGCCGCGCGAGCGGAGGTCGGAGGTGAGTTGGTCCGGCCGGCCGGAATAGACGAAACTGACGTCGGCGCCGCCGGCGGAGATCGACTCGACATTGAGGTTGCGGACCAGGCGTGAAGTTTCGAGGCCCTTGCGGATCTTCACCCACTCGCCGAGGTCGCGGAACGAAGCCGTCGATGACAGGCTGGTGGAGCCGGAAGTGCGGACGATCGAGCGGGTCTTCCAGGCGCGTTCCAGTTCGGCGACAGCGCCGCGCTGGGCCGAGCCGAGATCGGCGAACGGGCCGACCAGGCCAAGGCCGGTTTCGCCGGCGTTGGTGCGAAGATCGACGAGACGGACATAGATGCCGCCGCCCTGCGAATAGGCTTCAGCGACAATGGCATGGTCGCCGCCGATGGAACTCAGCTCGGCCTGCACATCCATCCACACTGGACGGCGAGACCAAGATTCGACCGAGGCGACGTAGGGCGTCAGCACGGTGTCGTCGGACTTCGGAATACGCGCGGTACCGCCGGTGGGCGGCGCCTGCGTCCACTGTGCGCCCCATTGCGCGGCATCGACGCCGCTGGCCACCGAGGGAACGAGCAGCGCCTTGGCGTCCTGCGTGTCGACGTACGGCACCCCTCGCGCATCCAGATATTCGCGGACCAGTTTGGGATCGAACGCCCACATCACTACGCCGGTTGCCCGGGCGCCGCCGGCCGCGCTGAACGTCTTGAACTGCTCCTGCGTGGTGGAACTCTTGTACATGCGCGTACCGACCAGATTGATATCGAGCGGCTCGCGCGACGCTGCACGATCCTCGGGCAGCGTCAGCCGGTCGATGAGGCGCTGGGCGCCGACGAGGCGGGCTTCGTTCGTGCCTTCCCGAGTCGCCTGCGCGGCGGTCGGTGCGGTCTTGTCGACCACGAGATCCTTCACCTTGTAAGGATCGGCAAACGACGCTCCGGCAAGGGCGCAGGCGGCGGCGAAAACGGCGGCGAATCTGGCGATCTGTGTCATGGCGGGGGAAAGTAGCAGCGGCTTCCGGCCATTGTAAGGCAGGCTGTGCATGACCGCTTTTTTCACAAGAGCCCGCAAGGCTTGCCTTGCGGGTGGGCGGTAAGGCTGGCACGGCCCATTTCCACGTGTTACCTGCGCCCCATGAGCGGTAAGGACTCCAAGACTTCCCTGACCTACCGGGACGCCGGTGTGGATATCGATGCCGGTGAGGCTTTGATCGAAGCGATCAAGCCGATGGCGGCCTCGACGCGGCGGCCCGGCGCGGACGGATCGCTGGGTGGGTTCGGCGGGCTTTTCGATCTCAAGGCGGCTGGCTTCAAGGACCCGGTGCTGGTTTCGGGGACTGACGGGGTCGGAACCAAGCTGATGCTCGCCTTCGCGACCGGCAGGCATGAGACGATCGGGATCGATCTCGTTGCGATGTGCGTCAATGACGTTCTGGCGCAGGGCGCGGAGCCGCTCTTCTTCCTCGATTATTTCGCTACCGGAAAGTTGGAGACCGGCGTCGCGGCGAAAGTCGTTTCGGGCATTGCCGAAGGTTGCAGGCAGGCGGGCTGCACGCTGGTCGGCGGCGAGACGGCGGAGATGCCGGGAATGTATTCGGCCGGGCATTATGACCTCGCCGGATTTGTCGTGGGCGCCGTGGAGCGCACAGATGTGCTGCCTCGCACGCAGGACATGAAGGCGGGCGACGTGCTGGTCGCGATGTCTTCTTCGGGGCCGCACTCGAACGGGTATTCGCTGGTGCGCCGGATCGTGGAGCGCACGGGACTGGCGTGGGATGATTGCGCGCCGTTCGACGACAAGCGGAAGCTGGGCGAGGCGCTGCTGGCGCCGACGCGGATATACGTGAAGTCGCTGCTGCCGCTGATCCGCAACAAGCGGATCAAGGGGCTGGCGCATATCACCGGCGGGGGGCTCACTGAGAACACGCCGCGGATGTGCCCGGACCATCTCGTTCCGAAGATCGACTATTCGGCATTGAAGCTTCCGCCGGTGTTCAACTGGTTGCAGCGCGCGGGATCGGTCTCGGACGAGGAGATGCGGCGGACGTTCAACTGCGGCGTCGGCATGGTGCTGGCGGTTGAGCCAGCGGTTGCGGGGCCGCTGATGGAACGGCTGATCAATGAGGGCGAGGCGCCATTCGTCATCGGCGAGCTGGCTGCCAAGTGAGTATTGGCGCGTGAGCCGGAAGCAGCTCGGCATCCTGATTTCGGGGCGCGGCTCCAACATGGAGGCGCTGCTGAAGGCGGCGCAGGATACGGGCTGTCCATACGAGCCGGTGCTCGTGATGTCGAACAAGCCGGATGCGGGTGGCCTTGATAGGGCGCGCGGGTTTGGCGTGGCGGCGAAGGCGATCGACCACAGGACGTTCGGCAAGGACCGCGAGGCGTTCGAGCGGGCTGTGGACGCCGAGCTGAAGCTGGCGGGCGTGGAACTGGTTGCGCTGGCCGGGTTCATGCGGGTGCTGACGCCTTGGTTCGTCAATGAATGGGCCGGGCGGCTGGTGAACATTCACCCTTCCCTGCTTCCCAAGTACCCGGGGGTCGATACGCACAAGCGGTGTCTCGAGGCGGGCGATGTCGCTCATGGCTGCACGGTTCACCAGGTGACGGCGGGCGTGGATGAGGGGCCAGCGATCGGCCAGGCCGAGATCGATGTGCGGCCGGGCGACACGGAGGAGACACTGGCAGCGCGACTGCTGAAGGCGGAGCACCTGCTCTATCCGCGCTGCCTCGCTGCGGTGGCGCGCGGCGATGGGGTGCGGGTGAGCGACGAGGTGGTCGTGGACGGGGACACGATCCGGATTTTTGCACCGAGATAGGTGCAGGGCCGCGTTCTCGCAGCTTGGGCCGCGGGTTGGGGGTTGCGGGGCGTAGGCGCGCCTAACTTGCGATTGGCGCGCGTATTGGAAACGGGATTCCAACGTTTCTAACAATGCTAACAACACCAACAAGAGCCGAGCGTTCGCCGGAGGCGAACCCCGGCGCTCCTTCATGGCAATCGCCGGTGAGCAAGCGTTCGATGCTGCGCATCTCACGCCTTTGAGACGCGCACGCTTGCGGGCGGGGTCGAGGTTTTCCGGGCTTGAGCGTGTGAGTCGGCGGCGAGATTCCGAAGGCAGCAGCAGCAGCAGCGGCAGCGGCAGCGCCTCCCAGGATGGGCAGCAGCAACGGCAGCGGCGGCGGCATCGCGTCTTGCGGCCGCCGTCGCAGCTCTCGTGTGCATTCACAAGCGGGACGGCTGGGGTTCATCCGGAAAGTTACGACGACGTTTGACCAGAGGATCGCGATTCCGCGCAGCAGCGCCTCGGGCCAAAGCCCGGTGAGCGAAGGGGAACCACTCCAGTTTGCGCGTGAAAGTGCCTGGGTCATGGGCGGCATTATCCGTCCGTCCGGGACCCAGCAGGATAAGTTGTACGATTTTTCGGCGCGGATTTTCGCGGAAAACCGCGCAAGCGCTTGTCGGGCTTCAGAATCTTTTTCTGAAAAAGTTTCGGACGCGCGTCCTTAACCTGCGGATTTCGTCGTTTGACCCAGCAGGTTAAGGGCGTCTCTGGCGCTGTGAGGCCGGCCCTCGCGGTTCGCTGGGGCTGTCAGACCTTGCTGAAATCCGGCTGGCGTCTCTGGGCGAAGGCGGCGAAGGCTTCCGCCGCTTCGGCGGTCTTGAGTTGCTTTGCGAACAACTCGCCTTCCCGATGCATCTGTTGCAGCAGGATTTCGCCGTCGCGCATGAGTTTCTTGGTGGCCATCAGGGCGCCGAGTGGGCGCTGGGCGAGCTTGCGAGCGGCGTCGCGGGCGGTGGCCAGGACCTGGTCGGCGGGGACGGCGGCGTTGGCGATGCCCCACTGCACGGCCTGCTCGCCCAACACGGGCTCGCCGAGCGCGAACATGGCAAAGGCCCTGGCTTGGCCGATGCGGGCCGGGAGCGTGATCGAGGATGCGGCTTCGGGAACGAGCGCGAGGTTGACGAAGGGCGTGCTCAGCTTCGCATCGGTCGCGACATAGACGAGGTCGCAGTGGAGCAGCATCGTCGTGCCGACGCCGACCGCCACGCCGCGCACGCCTGCAACGAGCGGCTTGTCGAATTTGGCAAGGGTGTGGATCAGGCGGTGACCCTGAGGAGGCTCGGCCGCGCCGCCGGAGTTGGCGGCGGCGAAGACGGAAAGATCATTGCCGGCGGTGAAGCTGTCGCCTTCGGAGGTGAACAGCGCGACGCGGATCGACTTGTCGGCAGAGGCCCTGTCGAGCGCCTCGCCCACCGCCTTGTACATCGCGTTGGTGATCGCGTTCTTCTTCTCGGGACGATTCCAAGTGATTTCCATCACGCCGTTGTCGACGCTGACTTTCACGTGCTCGGTCATGTGCGTTCCTTCTGCCGTTTCGGGCGCAAGTTTTCTTCGGGAATTTCGGCGACGCGGTTAAGCCAACGGACGACCGTGTCGATCTCGCGTTCGCTGAAGCCTTCCAGCAGGCGCGCATTGGCGGTGGCGACGCGCAGGCCCGCCACTTCCCGGCGTCGCTTGCCGAGGGCGGTGAGCTTCAGGCGCGCGGCGCGGCCATCGGCGGCGTCTTCGCTGCGCACGACAAGGCCAGCGTCTTCGAGGCGCCTGGCGAGACCGGATGCAGCGGATTGGGCGAGATCCAGCTTCGCGGCGAGGTCCCCCACAAGCAGGCCTTCATCGGTGAAGCAGAAAAGAGCGCCGGCCTGTGTCGCGGTAAGGCCGAGGTCCGCAAGGCCGGCGTCCGAGGTTGCGTTGACGCGGCGCTGGGCGCGCGCGAGCAGCCAGAACATGCGGCGGCCAGGTTGAGTCATGGCGAAGAGCTAGGCCGAATACATCGCATGCGCAATATCCATATCGCATGCGATGTAGTTGACGTTGGGGAACTCGGTTCGGAGGAGCGCCGGGCGCCTGCCCGGCCAAGCGATTCAACGCTCGCGTTATTTGATGTTGCCCCAAAGAGCCGGGCAGGCGCCCGGCGCTCCCCAAGGTGAGGTCGGTGGTCTGATCAGAAAATCAGGCTACGCGACATCAGGGCGAGCGGGCCCTGGGAGGAGTTGTGGGTGCCAGCGGGGGTGAAGCCGCACTTGGCGTAGAAAGGCACGCTGCGGGGCGTCGCGGTGGCGACGAGGACGCCGGCTTCGAGGACGGTGGCGAAGTGGGCGGCTTCCTCGACCAGGCGGCGGCCGAGGCCGGTGCGCCAGAGATCGGGCTCGATGAAAGGACCGTCGAGATCGGCGTTACCGTCATCGCGCGGCACGACCACCACGAAGCCGGCGGGAGCGCCCCAGTGCTCGACGACGATGACGAGACCGGCGGCGATCTGCTCGGCCGGCAGCTCGACACGCTGCTGCATCAGTTCGGGCTGTGACTCGTCCCATTTCTGCGACGCGCGGCGCTGTAGTTCCTCCAGCGCTTTACGTTCGGAAGGACGCGCGGGGCGAATGGGATGCGTGATTGGATCAACCCACGATTTCGTCGAGACGGAAGAAGAAATTGATTTCGCGTTCGGCGCTGGCTTCGCTGTCGGAGCCATGGACGGAATTCTCGCCGATGGATTTCGCGAAGAGCTTGCGGACGGTGCCGTCGGCGGCTTTCGCCGGGTCGGTCGCGCCCATGACTTCACGGTGTTTGGCGACGGCGTTGTCGGCTTCGAGCACTTGAATGACGACGGGAGCGGAGGTCATGAAGTCGACCAGCTCGCCGAAGAAACCGCGGGCTTTATGTTCGCCGTAGAAGCCTTCGGCCTGAGCGCGAGTGAGACGGACGCGCTTCTGGGCGACAATGCGCAGGCCGCTCTTCTCGAACACGGCGTTGATCGCGCCGGTGAGATTACGGGCCGTTGCGTCCGGCTTGATGATCGAGAGCGTGCGTTGCACCGGCATCTGGTCGTCCCTTGAAGGCTTGCTGGGTAAGGAGTGGCTGAAAACAGGGCTGAATCGGGTTTGGGACGCCCCTATAGCCTTGGCCGTGCGCCGCGCCAACAGTCCGGCGGCGTTTCGTGGCATACAGGACTGCACTATCCTTACGTACACGAGAACGGAGCGTGAAATGGCCGCCGACAACAGCGAGCAGATCGCCGACTGGAACGGACCGCTGGGCAAGCGCTGGGTTGAATTCCAGGACGAGTTCGATCGGTTCACCCAGCCATTCGGAGAGGCGGCGCTGAAGGCTGCGGCGGCGCGCCCTGGCGAACAGGTGATCGATGTCGGGTGTGGATGCGGCGGGTCCACCCTTGAGCTAGCGCGGCAGGTCGCGCCGGGCGGCAAGGTGAACGGGATCGATGTGTCGCAGCCGATGCTGGAGCTGGCTAGGCGCCGGGCGGCGGCGGCGAAGCTCAGCAATGTGACTTTCGCGGAGACGGATGCCTCGAACGGGAGGCTGCCGATGGAGCAGGACCTGCTGTTTTCGCGGTTCGGAGTGATGTTCTTCGCCGCGCCCGTACCGGCGTTCGAGCACCTGCGGCGGTCGCTGAAGGACAGGTCGCTGAAGAACGGGGGGCGGATGGCGTTCGTGTGCTGGCGGGCGCCGAGGGAAAATCCGTGGGCGATGCTGCCGCTGCTGGCGGCGCGGGAGGCGCTGGGGGTGGTGCAGCCGAAATCGGATCCGCATGCGCCGGGACCGTTTGCGTTCGCGGACCAGACGCGGGTGCGGGCGATCCTGCTGGAGGCGAACTTCAGGGATGTGGACGCCGAGCCGTTCGACGCGGCGATCCGGCTGGGGAGCGACCTGAAGAGCGCGGCGGAAACGGCAGTGCGGACCGGACCGGTGTCGCGGTTCATGCGGGAGCATGGCGCGGGGCATGAGGCGAAGGTGCTGGAGGCGGTCAGCCGGGCGATCGAGCCGCTGGCGGGGAAAGACGGCTTCAGCCTGACTGGCGCGACGTGGATCGTGACGGCGAAGGCGGGGTAGCCGTTGGCTGTTGCTCGTGTCATAGACTCTGACATGAGCAAGACCCCTTCCCTGCGCGACGCCCACAAGGACCTCACCCGGACACGCATCCTCGATGCGGCGCTGGAGTTCCTGGCGGACAATCCGCTGGAGGAGCTGACCATCGCCGGGGTCGCCAAGCGGGCGGCGGTGACCGAGCGGACGGTTTATCGGCACTTCTCCACAAGGGAGGAGCTGGTGGAGCAGCTCTGGCGGCACGTCATTGACCGGGCGGCTTCGGGCGACGGGTTTCCGGATACGCCGGAATGGTTGGTGCGGCAGCCGCGGACGAAGTTCCCCTCCTTCGACGCGGAAGAGGGCGTGACGCGGTTCCTGGTGTTTGCGCGGCAGGGGCAGCAGTTGCGGCTGGTGGCCAATGAGGAGCGGCAGGCAGCCGCCCTGAAGGCCGTGGGCGCGGCGCGGCCGGACCTCGGCCCGGCGAAGCGGAAAGAGCTGGCGGCGCTGTGCCAGCTCTTGGACAGCTCGTTCGCCTGGGTGTCGCTGAAGGACTACTGGGGGATGGACGGGAAGACGTCCGGACCGATGGCTTCGGAAGCAATACAAGTGTTGCTGCAAAGCTACGGGCGCGGGCCCGAGGGCGCTTCAAAGGCCTGAATACGCAGGCAGTTCCCATGTTAAAAAATTATGGAGGGGGCGCCTTTTTTGGGTCGCATTGCGTCTCCATCTGAAGCGGACAGAAGACCGGGACAAAACATAAACCCACCCGGCCATAAGAACAGAAAAGAACGAGCCCTCCCCATGCTCGCAAAGCGCATCATAGTTGCGGCCTTCGCCGTATTCGTCGTCGTGGCAACTCCCTTCGCCTTCCCAGGCAACAGCGATTTGTTCGTGGACACACCAGCAGCGTTGCTGACCACGATCGCCTCGGCGAACTAGAGGTTTCTTCCTCCCCCAAGGAAAACGCCCGCCCCTGCAGATCGCAGCGGCGGGCGAAAGCCGTTTGGCTTAGCGTCACTGCACGCCGGGCGCGTCGCCTCTGTTGCCTGTCCGGCAACCGTAGGCCTCGCTGTATGGCTTGCCGAAACACCTGATCAGACCGTCGACGACTTCGAGATTCAGCGGCCAGGTCGGCGGTTTCAGGTTGGGGAATTTGTCCTTGTAGGCTTTAGCGACCGCCTCATCGAATCCGTCGGGCTTGGGTATGGCTGCGAGCTGGGCCCGCTTCGCCTCGAGCGTGGCGCGGTCGTTTTCGAGAAAGGCGATGGTGGCCTCGCCATAGAGGATGCCGTCCTGCGAGCGGCGCTCCTCGCGTACGGATTTTTCGAAGGCGACATTGCTGCGGAAGAGTTCGATGGCCTTGGCCGTATCTCCGCCGGCGGCGCGCACCTGCGCCTCGTGCCATTCGAGCTTGGCCTGGTGTTGCGCCATCTCTTCGCGATAGCCGGCGATCAGATCGGCGGCGGCAGTTTCGCAGCCGTCCTTCTTGCTGATGACGCGCCAGCCGCCGCCGAGTGTCTGGTCGAACTCATCGAATGTCAGCTTGGTGTATCTGCCGAGCGGCTCGACGCCGCATTCGGCGGCGGGCTTCTGCGGCGTCTGGGCGTGGGCGCTCATGGCGGCGAGCACCAGTGTTGCGACTGCGATGAGATGCTTCATCAGACTCCCCTGCGGTTCGACACATCAAGCGTATACGTTGGCTCAGCCCGGCGGCCTGGGCTGGCAATTGAAGGAATAGGCCTCGGTGTAGGGCTTGTCGAAGCAGGCGATGAAGCCATCGACGACGTTGAGGTTGGTCGGCCAGGCCATGACCGCCTTGGCGTCTGGAAACTTCTTCCTGAAGTTGGCGGCAGTGACCTCGAACCAGTCCGGCTTGGGCAGGGCGGCGAGCGCGTCGCGTTTGGCCTGCAAGGTTTTGCGGTCGCGTTCGAGGAAGGCGATCGTGGCTTCGCCATAGAGCACATCCGCGGCGGCGCCTGCGTCTTCGGCATTCGCCTTCTTGAAAGCCAGGTTGCGGCGGAAGAGGTCTAGCGCCTTCCCGGTTTCGCCGGCGGCGGCCCGTAGCTGGGCTTCGTGCCAATCCAGCCCGGCCGCCTGCTGGGCGAGCTGCTGATCGCGGTAGAGAGCGATGAGATCGGCGCCGGCCTGCTGGCATCCCGGCTTGTTGGCGATCTCGCGCCATCCAGCATCGAGGTTCTGGTCGAACTCGTCGAACGTCAGGTTCATGTGCTTGCCGAGATCGACGCCGCATTGCTCGGCGGAGAGCTGCGGCGCTGCTGGAGCTTCCGGCGCTGGGGCGTTGGCGCACGCCGGCGCGAGCGCGATCGATGCGACGATGATGAGATGTTTCATCCGCCTCCCCCTGATGAGCGGCGAGGCTTGCCGGGCTTTCGGGCGGATGTGTGACGATCAGGCCGTCTCTTCGAACAGCTCTCGCTACTTCTTCAGGTGTTTCTCGAACCAGCCGGCCATCGCATTCATGGCCTCGACCGCATAGGCGTCGGTCTTTGCCGGATCGCCCTTGACGTAGAAGTCGTGGTCCGCGCCCGGGAACATGGTGAGCTTGTTTTCGACGCCTGCCTTGTCGAGCGCCGCCTTCATTGTCTCCGACTGCGAGGGCGGGACGCCCTTGTCCGCGTCGCCCGTGATGAGCAGGGTCGGCGGATCGCGCGCGTCGACGTAGTGGATCGGCGAGATGGACGCGCGGAGACTGTCGTCGAAATCGATGGCGCCGGATTTTGCCCGGCTGCCCAACAGCACATCGAGATCGGTGGGAGGAAAATAGGCGACGACGGCGCGGACGCGGTTGCCTGACCGCTGCAGCGGATTGGCCGCTGCCGGGTCTCCGTCATCGGCCATGACACCGGCGACCAGCGAAAGATGGCCTCCGGCGCTCGCGCCCCACACACCGATCCGCGCGGGATCAGCGCCGTAGTCGGCGGCGTGCAGCTTGATGTGGCGCATCCCCAGCCGGACGTCCTTGACCGCATCCGGCACTGTGAAGCGGGGCGCGGACGCGTGATAGAGCGCGACGACGGTGAAGCCCTTGTCGATAAGCAGCTGGTAGCGAGCCTGGCGCTCTTCGGGCGCCGCCCACGACGATCTCCAACCGGCGGAGACCATGTTCACGACCAGCGCGCCATTGGGCTTCAGCGGCTTGAAGACGTCGTAGGTGAGCGCCATTCCGTCCCGGTGGCCGTAGATGACATCGCGGACGTAGGTGGCTGTCTTCAGCTCGGCAGGCGTGGGCAGCCCAAGCGCCTTGCGCGGATAACCGCTGAGCGGTGGACCCGGATCGGCGGTGGGTTGCGGTGTCTGGGCGAGGGACGGCGCCACGAGTAGGCTGGCGAAAGCAGCAACGGCGAGTGATCTGAAGCTCATGTCAGCTCTCCAAGTGCGGGGCGTTGGTCAGGCCGTTTCCTCGAACAGCTCACGACCGATCAGCCAGCGGCGAATCTCCGATGTGCCGGCGCCGATCTCGTAGAGCTTGGCATCGCGCAGGAGGCGGCCGGTGGGGTATTCGTTGATGTAGCCGTTGCCGCCGAGGATCTGGATGGCGTCGAGGGCGAGCTGGGTTGCGGTTTCGGCGGCGAAGAGGATGGCGCCGGCCGAGTCCTTGCGGGCGGTGCGGCCGTTGTCGCAGGCCTTGGCGACTGCGTACACATAGGCCTTGGCGGCGTTCATCTTGACGTACATGTCGGCAAGCTTGCCCTGGATAAGCTGGAACTCGCCGATGGGTTTGCCGAACTGTTTGCGGTCGTGGACGTAGGGCAGCACGACATCCATGCAGGCCTGCATGATGCCGGTTGATCCGGCAGCCAGAACCGCGCGCTCGTAGTCGAGGCCGGACATCAGGACTTCGACGCCGCCATTGAGCGGGCCGATGATGTTCTCGGCGGGGACTTCGCAATCCTGGAAGACGAGTTCTCCGGTTTCGGAGCCGCGCATGCCGAGCTTGTCGAGCTTCTGGGCGACGGAGAAACCCTTGAAGCCCTTCTCGATGATGAAGGCGGTGATGCCGCGCGAGTTCTTGTCGGGCTCGGTCTTGGCGTAGACGATCAGCGTGTCGGCGGAGGGGCCATTGGTGATCCACATCTTCGTGCCGTTGAGGATGTAGCGGTCGCCTTGTCTCTCGGCCTTGAGCTTCATCGAGACGACGTCGGAGCCCGCGCCGGATTCCGACATGGCGAGCGAGCCGAGATGTTCGCCGGTGATCAGCTTGGAGAGGTATTTCTTCTTCTGCTCGTCCGTGCCCCAGCGGCGCATCTGGTTGACGCAGAGGTTGGAGTGGGCGCCGTAGGAGAGACCGACTGAGGCGGAAGCGCGGCTGATCTCTTCCATCGCCACGACGTGCTCGAGATAGCCGAGGCCTGAGCCGCCCCACTCTTCCTCGACCGTGATGCCGAGTAGGCCGAGCTCACCCATCTTTGGCCAGAGATGACGGGGGAACTGGTCGGTCTTGTCGATCTCCGCCGCAATGGGCGCGATCTCGGCGTCGGCAAAGCCGCGCACCGTGTCGCGGATCATGTCGGCGGTTTCGCCGAGGTCGAAATCGAGAGGTTGTCTGGAATTTGAAATCATGGCCGCACCATACTCAGGGCGGACCGGATTTCCAGTTGTCGTTTGGCCGGGGGCGGTTGAGGCGGCTGGAGGATGTTAGCGTGGCGTCATACCTCCGAGCGCGCCTAGGGGAGCGCCGGGCGCCTGCCCGGCTCTGTGGCGCTACATCTACTGGCGTGTGCGTTGAATCGCCGGGCCGGGCGGGCGCCCGGCGCTCCTCAAGGCTAGACCTATTGGGCGCTGGGATCGCTGTCGCGGCCACGTGTAACGAGGAAATAGACGCTCATCACCAGCAACATGCCGAACACCGCCAGAACCGCCGTGGCGCCGCGCACCGAAGCGTCGGAGACGTCGGCCGCTTCCTTGAAGGTGTCGACCAGGCCGATTGTGACGCCGAGGACGGAGAGCACCAGGATCACGATCCAGGGGGCGATGTTGACCATGCGGCCCGAGAGGATGCCGAGGCGCTGGGCGCGGCCATTGACGATCTTCGCCTTCACTTCGGCTTCGGCGAACATGGCGGCCGGGTCGCGGCCCGGATCGAAGGTTTCGGTGTCGTCGATGAGGGCGCGGCCGTTGGGACGCGGCGTGTGGCGCGGCGTGGCGGGACCGTCGAAATCGGGCATGCCTTCGAGAACGATCTGCGGCGCCTTGGGCGCCGGCTGGACAGCCGCCTGGGGAATAAGATCGGCGATCGACTGGACGAAAGCCTTTACCGGATCCGCTTCGGGTTCGGCATGCGCGGTGGCGGGCTGTTCTTCAGCGATGGCTCGTTCGGCGCGCTCGAGAATACGTGCGATACGGTCGGCAACGGCGCGGCGTGCGGCCTCGATCTCGGAGGCGGTGCGCGGCGGCGTGTGAACCGGCTGTTCGGCTTCGGGTTCGACGTCGGCCTGCGCTTCCGTCTCGACGACGTCGCCCAAGGCAACTTCGGGTTCGCCGGCTTGTTCGGGCTCGTTGGGGCGAATGGTGAAGGTGCGCTGGCCGGAGGCGGTCGCGATCTGGTTGGTGCGTTCGGCAAGGCGGCGCACGGCTTCGGCGATGTCGATTGAGGGCGGACGGCCATACTGGTCGTCGATCGGACCGGCAGGCGGCACAGACGAGGAAGGTTCGGCGTCAGATGCCTGAGCCGAGGATTGCGTGATTGCCCCGTCCGTATCGGACATCGGGGTCACCATGGGCGTAGAGGCAGTCGGTCGCCCGTCCGGGTGTTCCAGAAACATGGCCTTCTCCGCAGCTCGCCGGCGCACCAGCGCGTCCACCACCATGACCTGGCCGTGGATGCGAGCTTTGCGCCAAAGGTCGAACCCGCTGGCAGCGTTGAGGAAATCACCAGCGTTAAGGTTACGCGCGATGGCGGAGTCCCTGAACTGATCAGGCGAGATGTTGAAGACCAGCGAAACAAGCGCGTCGAACTGGTTCTGGTTAAGGGGCGTGAACACCGACTGGCGGATGGCGTCCTCGACCGGGCGCAGGTCGGAGGCCAGGAGGTCGTTGGCGTCGGCTTCGGTGATGGAAAGGCCTTCGCGGGCCGTACGGACATGGCCATAGCCGATGGTCCACCTGCCGTCGGGCAGGCGGGCGGCGATTTCCCGGAAGCCCTCGAAACTCTTGATGAGATCGAGGCCGGCGCGCGAGGGGCGCAATCGTCCTGTCATCTGGGTGGCCTGAACTGACACATCCCCCGTGGGATTTCGCCTGTCCGGTGCAAACCGGACGCCAGTAACTTCTCCGGCGAGGCGAACCTCAGAGAAGAAGAAGCGTGGCGAGTCCGAGAAAAACGAAAAAACTCATCATATCAATGCTGGTCAGCACAAATACGGATGAGGCGACGGCGGGATCGGCGCCGAAACGCTTGAGGGTCAACGGGGCCAGGATGCCGATGAGGCCCGCCCAGGTGAAGGTGAACGTCATCGACAGGCCGATGATCAGGCTGATCATAGGGTTCTGGAACCAGATCATCACCACCAGGGCGGCGCTCCAGGCGATGATAAGGCCGTTGAGCAGGGCGGTCAGCGCCTCGCGGCGAATGGCGCGGGCGACAAGCGGGCCTTCGAGGTCGCGCTCGGCGATGGCGCGGACCGCGACGGCGAGCGCCTGGGAGCCGGCATTGCCGCTGAGGCCAGCCACAACCGGCATCAGGAAGGCGAGCGCGACGAACTCGTTGAGCACGCTGCTGAACAGCGACACCACGGTCGCGGCGATGAAGGCGGTCGCAAGGTTGACGGCCAGCCAGGGAATGCGGGCGCGAACGGCGGAGAAGACGGACTGGTTGACGCCAGCCTCGCTGACGCCCGACAGGGCAAGGATATCCTCCTCGGCCTCTTCCTGGATGACGTCGACGACGTCGTCGATGGTGATCATGCCGGTGAGGCGGCCGGCTTCGTCGACCACGGGAGCGGAAGCGAGGTTGTACTGGCGGAAGAGGTAGGCGACCTCCTCCTGATCCATCTCCGGCCGGACGAGGACCGGGATGTCCTTCATGATTTCCTTGAGCGGCGTCTCACGGGCAGCGCGCAGCAGGGTCGACACCGGCACGCTGCCCTGCAGGCGGAAGGCGGGGTCGACGATGTAGATCTCGAAGAAAGTGTCCGGCAGGTCGTCGGCAGCGACGGTGCGCATGTGGTCGATCGCCTGCCCTACCGTCCAGAACACCGGCGCGGCGACGAAGTCGCGCTGCATCAGGCGGCCGGCGGACTCGTCGTCGAAGGACAGCGAGCTTTCGATGGCGGCGCGGTCGGTGGCGGAGACACGGGAGAGAATGCGGGCGCGGCGGTCTTCCTCGAGGTCGTTGAGGAGGAAGGAGGCGTCGTCCGAGTCGAGATGGCCGGTCATCGCCACGATGGCGGTGTCGGTCAGCTCATGCAGGGCTTCGAGGCGTGCGCTGTCTGAGAGTTCGGCGACAGCCTCGGCCGGCAGGTCCTTGCCGAGGAGATGGATGGCCTTGCGGAAGGCTTCCGGCGTCAGATGCTCCAGCAGGTCGGCTGCGTCAGCCGGGTAGAGTTCCTTGATGGTGCGCTGGAGGAAGAACTTGTTGCCGTCGCCGATGGCGCCGACGAACTGGGCTATCAGGGCCGGCGCGATGACGCCGTCTTCAACGGTCTCTGGCTCAGAAGCGGAGGCAGCCGTCTTGTCGGGTCCGGGGGCGTCATTCATCCTGACCTCCCTCTCCCGCGAACGGCGTACTCTCTGCTGTTGAACCTGAATGCTGGTGCGGTCGAGAAGACTCGAACTTCCACGCCTTGCGGCGCTACCACCTCAAGGTAGTGCGTCTACCAATTCCGCCACGACCGCACGCCGAGGCAAGGGCGCCAGATATACCGGGTTGAGCGGCTTGTGAAGGGCGGATTGCGAGGGATCGAATCGGCCGGAAAACCGGCCCGATTCCGGCTATTGCTCGGTGGCGAAGTAGTCGGCCACAGGGGCGGCGCGGGTGATGTTGATCGAGATGCGGTCGCCCTCGATCACCAGTTCGCCACGAGCGATGGGATGGTTGTTGGCCAGCACCCAGACTTCGTCGTTTTCCTGGGTGTCGAGCTGGATGACGGCGCCCCGGCCCATGCGCAGGAATTGCTGCATCGGCATGAGAGACCGGCCCAGAAGGACGGTGATCTCGACGCCGACATGGGAGAGTTGAGACTGCAAGGGGCTGCTCCGATATAAGGAGCCACGTTTCACCGTTTGCGTTGCGGACAGGTTAATTGACGGTTGGCTGGGCCATTTCAGAGGGTTTGACGGGCTATCCCGAGGCTGTCGCGGCCATGGAGGCCCGCGCCGCAGCCATTGCCGCAGGCCAGGCTGGAGAGCTTGTGTGGCTGGTGGAGCACCCCCCCCTCTATACGCGGGGCGCCAGCGCGAGGGAGGACGACCTGCTCGACCCCGACCGATTCCCGGTGTTCGACACCCAGCGGGGCGGGCAGTTCACGTATCATGGGCCGGGACAACGGGTCGCATACGCCATGCTCGACCTGACGACCCGCGGACGGGACGTGAAGCGGTTCGTCTGTTCGCTGGAGCAGTGGGTGATCGACACGCTGGGGGAGTTCAACGTGAAGGGCGAGCGGCGCAAGGGGCGTGTGGGCGTGTGGGTGGACCGTACAGCCAAGGGCAGGACGCTGAAGGAAGACAAGATCGCCGCTATCGGCGTGCGGCTGAAGCGGTGGGTGAGCTATCACGGCATCAGCCTGAACGTGGAGCCGGACCTGTCGCACTTCGGCGGCATCACGCCGTGCGGGGTGAGCGAACCGGGGCTGGGCGTGACAAGCCTCGCCGACCTCGGGCAGCTGATACCGATGCACGAGGTGGACGTGGCGCTGAGGCGGGCGTTCGAAGCGAACTTCGGCGAGACCGAGCGGGTTGATCCGCCGGTCTAGGGCTTCGGCAGCATGTCGCTCTGCTTGATCTCCGTGGATCCTACCGGCAGGTCGATGCGGAAGCCGTCATAGCCGGCGACCCATTGGTCCTGCGGACGAACGGCGGCGACGCCCTGGAAGAAGGCGGGCGTGTTCACCTGGGCTGATGGAATGTGGTGGCTGTAGACCAGCAGTTTCACGCCAGCCTCATTGGCCGTCTTCGCCGCATCGATGGGCGAGATGTGGTAGTCCGGAATGTCGGACATGATCTTTGCGAAGCGCGTATTGCCCTGCGCCTTCAGGGCGGCGCCCATCATGCCGACCAGGTTGCTGGCGAGGGATTCCGACACCAGCACGTCGGCGCCTTTGGCGTTCTCGGTGAAGTTGGCGGACAGGGCCGTATCGCCGGATACAACAACCGACCTGCCCTTGTAGTCGAAGCGGTAGCCGACGGCTGGGCGGATGGGATCGTGGTCGACTTCGAAGGCCGTGATCTTGAGGCCGTCCTTGTTGAGAATGACTTCTTCGGCGGTGAGCTTACCCGTGAACTTCTTGCCGAAGCGGCGGGCGACCAGGGGCGAGTTCTTGATGTCGATCACCTCGGCGCCGTGGTGCGCGAGGCGCAGGCGCGCATCTTCCTCGTAAGCGGCGTTGAATCCCTTCACGAGGTTTTCGACACCTTTGGCGCCGTAGACAGGCAGCTTCACGTGACGGCCCGCGACCATGGTCTGCATGCGGAATTCGCCGAGATCGCCGATATGGTCAGAGTGGAAGTGCGTGATGAGGATGCCGGCGATCTTCGCGCCAGGAAATTGCATGCGGGCGAGCTGTTCCCAGGACTCGGGGCCGGTATCGACGACGTAGGCGTTGTCGCCGGCAATGACGACGGTGCAGGCCTTGGCTCGATTGGGATCGGGCAGCGGCGAGGATGTGCCGCAGAGGATGACGCGCAGCGCCTGCCCGTCGAACAGGTCGGCGACACCGGTGCGCGGGACCTGCGCAGTGGCTGTAGCCACCCCAAGGAAAAGAAACGCCGACGCAATGGCGGCACGCATGAACATGACTGATCTCCGTAATGGAGCGGAGTTATGCAGCTTCAAAGGAACGACGCCAGACGATTGTGCGCGGCTTTGGCGGGCATGACCCAGCGTTCGCAAGGCGCGAAAAAAGCCGGCCGATCAGATTTTAGGAACCGCTAGGCGAACTCGACCAGTATCTCGTCGGCGGCGACGGAGGCGCCGGCGGCGGCGTTGACGGCTTTCACCACGCCATCGGCTTCGGCGCGAATGATGTTCTGCATCTTCATCGCTTCGACGATGCAGACGGCGTCGCCAGATTTCACTTCCTGGCCGACGCTGACGGCCACGGAGACGACGAGGCCCGGCATCGGGCTCATGATAAGCTTGGAGGTGTCGGGCTTCTGCTTTTCGGGCAGGCGTGCGTGCATCTCGGCCTGGACGGGCGTGCAGACCTTGGCGTGGATCTCGACGCCGAGGCGGCGGATGACGAAGCCCTCCTCGGCCGGCGTGATGGTGAGGGCGTAGGTCTTGTCGTCGAACATCAGTTCCATCAGGGCGACGCCAGGCTTCCACTGGGTGGCGAGCGTGTGTTTCTCGCCGCCTTCGAATTCGATCTCGGCCTCGCCCATCTGATACTGGATATCCACCGGGACCTGCTTGCGGCCGAGCAGGACGACCCAGTCCTTGCGCTGCGGACGCGCCGGCTCGATGCGGCCGGAGATGCCGGAGAGACGCGTGCGTGCGAGCACCTGTGCGTAGACCGCCGCAGCGACGATGACTTTCTCGACTTCAGGGGACGCATCCGCGCCGTGGAAACCGGTGGGAAATTCTTCCTTGATGTAGCCGGTGGTGATCTTGCCGGACTGGAAGCGTTTCTGGTCGAGCACGGCGGCGAGGAACGGAGAGTTGTCCTGGATGCCTCTGATCTCGAGACGCTCCAGCGCCTTCACGTGCGTGGAGATGGCGTCGGCGCGGGTCTTTCCGTGCGTGATGAGCTTGGCGATCATCGGATCGTAGAACATCGAGATCTCGTCGCCTTCACGGACGCCGGTGTCGATGCGCACCGTGCCTTCTGCGAGCTTGCCCTCGGCCGGGAAGCGCATGCGTTTCAGGCGGCCGATGGACGGCAGGAAGCCGCGATAAGGGTCTTCGGCGTAGATGCGGGATTCCAGCGCCCAACCCTTGATACCGATGTCTTTCTGCTTGAGCGCCAGCTTTTCGCCGGCGGCCACGCGCAGCATCTGTTCGACGAGATCGACGCCCGTGGTCATCTCGGTGACCGGGTGCTCGACCTGCAGGCGGGTGTTCATTTCGAGGAAGTAGAAATTGCGCTGGCCGTCGACGATGAACTCGACCGTGCCGGCGCTGTCGTACTGCACGGCCTTGGAAAGCGCGACGGCCTGCTCGCCCATGGCCTTGCGGGCTTCAGGCGTGAGGAAGGGCGACGGCGCCTCCTCGAAGACCTTCTGGTTGCGGCGCTGGATCGAGCACTCGCGTTCGTTGAGGTAAACGATGTTGCCGTGCTTGTCGCCGAGCACCTGGATTTCGATGTGGCGCGGCTGGTCGACGAACTTCTCGATGAAGATGCGATCGTCGCCGAATGAGGCGATGGCTTCAGCGCGGGCGCCGTCGAAACCTTCTTTCGCTTCAGCGGAATTGAAAGCGATGCGCAGGCCCTTGCCGCCGCCGCCGGCGGACGCCTTGATCATCACGGGATAGCCGATCGAGTCGGCGATCTTCACGGCTTCCTTCGAATCCGCGATCAGACCCATGTGGCCGGGCACTGTGTTGACGCCGGCTTCGGCGGCAAACTTCTTGGAGGTGATCTTGTCGCCCATCGCCTCGATGGCGTGGGGGTTGGGGCCGATGAAGACTATCTTCTCTTTCGCAAGACGTTTCGCAAACCCTGCGTTCTCGGAGAGGAAGCCGAAGCCGGGGTGGACGGCTTCCGCGCCTGACTTGCGGACGGCGTCGACGATCTTGTCCTGGACGAGGTAGCTCTGCGCCGCGGGCGAGCCGCCGATGTGGATGGCTTCGTCCGCCATATCCACGGCCATGGAGCCGGCGTCGGCGTCCGAGTAGACGACCACCGTCTTCACGCCCATGCGCCGGGCAGTCTTGATCACCCGGCAGGCGATTTCCCCGCGGTTGGCGATCAGGATTTTGGAGAACATTCGCTAGCCCCGGCAGCCCAATAACTGTGACCGCAAAGTGACTAAAAGACCACGAGGGTCAAGGCAATCCACCAATCTGTCCCGGGGTAACGGCCGTGGCGGCGCTGCGGCGGACAAACCGCAATACGGACTCGATCTTCAGGCCTCATTAACCACGCCGGCAGGAAACTCCGCTCGCTTCGGGAGGCGACGCCCACATGAATCTGCCTATCATGTTCTTTGGCATCCATTTCTGGCGCGGCGAGAGTGGCCAGCGCTACCTGTTCAAGTGCGCCCTCACCAAGAATGGCATCCCGGACGATTCGGGTGGCATCTATGTTTTCGTGAAGCGCCACTTCGCGTTCTTCCTGCAGCCGCTCTATGTCGGCAAGGCCGCCAACCTGCGCGGCCGCCTGCTCGGGCACGAGAAATGGGGCAAGGCCTGGTGGATCCTCGGCGCGACCGAGCGCCACGTGATGCGCGTCGGCTCGGAGGAAGAGCGGCGCATGATCGAGGAAGACCTGATCCGCGGCCTCAAGCCCCGGATGAACGACGTGCAGATGCCGCGCAGCGAGCAAGATGCGCCGAACACGCCACAGCTGAAGAAGAGCTGGATCTGGCGCCGCAAGGTCGAAGCCTGGTTCCGCAGGCTGTTCGGCATGGCGCCAAAGCACCCGGTGGAGACGTACAGCCACACGCATCGGCATACGAAGGAGCATCCCGACGTGACGCCGCAAGAATACTGGAAGAAGAGAGCCTAGCTTCCGACCAGCTCGTCGATCGGGCGCTGGTCAGCGTCGTAGACCCAGCACTCGTGCAAGAACCCGTCCTTCACCGCGTAGACGAGCACGCGCTCGATCTCGACGGCGTTGGGGCCGATCGCTTCGCGGGCGATGACCGCGCCGTGCTCGGGGCCTGCCAGCGTCGAAACTATTGATACGAGGCGGCGCTTCGTGCGTTTCGAGAATTCGGCCAACGTCTTGAGGGATGCGGCCTTGCCGATGTGATCGCCTGACAGCGCGTTGCGGCCGAAATAGTGCAGCGTGAAGTCATCGTGGTAGCAGGCGACGATGGCGGCCATGTCGCCGGACTTCCAAGCGGCGGCATAACGCTCGACGGTGCGGCGGATCTCGGCTTCGTTCGGCATGGCTAGAGTTTGACCTCATCCGGCGCGGGTTTGCCAGAGAGGACGGCTTCGATGTTGCCAAGTGCCCGGAACCCCATGGCGTTACGGGTTTCAATTGTGGCGCTGCCGACGTGTGGCAGCAGGAAAGTGTTCGGCTGGTCGTTGATACGCGTGTCGTAGTTGGGTTCTTTCGTGAAGACATCGAGGCCTGCCGCGCCGAGCTGGCCGGATTTCAGGGCGTCGATCATCGCCTGCTCGTCGACCAGAGACCCGCGCGCGCAGTTGATGAAGATCGCGCCCCTTGGCAGCAGGCCGAACTTCTCGCGCGTCATGAGAATGCCCTGCCCGCCCGGCAGGTTGAGGCTGAGCACCTGGCAGTGTGGCAGCATCTCGTCGAGGCTGGCGAAGTAGCGAGCGCCCTGTTCGAGATCCGGCGAGAGGCGTGTGCGGTTGTGGTAGAGGACCGGCATGCGGAAGCCGCGGGCGCGCTCGGCGACGCCGCGGCCGATGCGGCCCATGCCGACGATGCCCATCGTCTTGCCGGTGACTTCAACGCCGAGATTGCCAGCGAAGCCGTTCGCGGTCTTCCAGCCTGAGTCCATGTTGCGGACATGCTCCTTCGCGCGGCGGCACGCGCCGAGGAGAAGTAGCATGGTGGTGTCGGCGGTGGCGTCGGTGAGGACGTCGGGCGTGTTGGTGACGACGATGCCGCGAGCGTTGGCGGCTCGCACATCGATA
>JAUYPV010000100.1 GCA_030697555.1 Hyphomonadaceae bacterium | reverse complement strand
CCAGACCTTGCTGACGAGCTCCGTCATCGCCGCATCAGCGATGGCGACAATGAGCTCGAAGTCACGCCCTGACGCGTCCAACGGGAGGGACCAATTGGCGTTGTGCGGTAGTCTGTGCGGAAATACGCTTCGCATTTCCTATCCTTTCCTAAAACTCGCGAGGAGACAGGCCATGAACTGGGAAGCTGTGTCGGCGATATCGAACATCTTAGGTGCCGTGGCGGTGGTGATTTCGCTGGCCTACCTGGCAATGCAGGTCCGGATGAACTCCAACGAGTTGCAGCAGAACTCGCGCCACATTGAAGCGTCGACCTATCGGGAAACAAACACCGCCTTCCTCGACTGGTTCGGGCTTTTGGCCGATCGCGACACCGCCTCAGTATGGGCAAAGGTACTGGCCGGCGCCCCGCTCGACGAGACCGACAAGGTGCGCACGAACGCGCTGCTGTCGATCCTGTTCCTATCGTTCGAAAACTATTTTCAGCAAGAGCGTCTTGGCGGCGTCAGTCGCAAAACGTTTACCCTGCCGACCATCGCCGGACTGTTTGCGGTGCCGACCATCAGCGATTGGTGGGATGCGCAAGCGCCGCGGATCTTCACCCCCGAGTTCCGCGAGACGATCGAAGCCCTGCGGCAAACTCGCGCGAACCCGGTCCCGGACTAGCTTCGCCAGCGCGAATCGTCGACCGATCAGCGCAGCGCTTCGGGCTCGTCTGGCATCAGCTCGGTGGCGAGGTGGGCCAGGAACAGCACCTCCCCTGTGAGGTCGCGCCGCGCGGCGTCCGTTCCAGCAGGATCGGTCCAGCCTTCGGTGAAGGCGGCGTATATCGCATCGAGCACCGCGGAGAGACGGGTAGGCAGATCTTCGCGCCCAGGTACTTCGAACGGAATGCCGGCCTGCCGGATCTTCTCTTTCGCGCGCACCAACCGCTTCGACATTGCGGCGGGCGAGGTGAGAAAGCTTGAGGCGATCGTCTCGGCGTTGAGGCCAAGCACCACCTGCAGGATCAGCGGCGCCCGCACGCTCTCCTCGATCGCCGGGTGGGCGCAGGCGAACATCAGGGCGAGGCGCTGGTCGGGAATGTCCATGGTTTCGGATGCGCCCAGTTCTTCTGCAATCAGCTGAAGCTGCGGTTCGGCGCCCGCGCCGGTCTTCCTGCGCCGCGAAGCGTCGATCAGCTTGCGGCGCGCCACCGTCATCAGCCAGGCTTCGGGGTTGTCCGGCGCTCCCGTGCGTGGCCATTCGGAAAGCGCGGAAGCAAAAGCTTCGGAGAGCGCGTCCTCCGCTGCGGCCACGTCGCGCGTACGGGCGGCGAGGAAGGCAACGAGCTTGCCATAGCTCCGGCGGGCAACCGCCTCGGCCGTGTGCTGCGCATCGCCTTCCATGACCACTACTGCACCAGGATTGGCATTACATCGACCAGACGGGGCGCACTTCGACCTTGCCATGGGCGGCGCCGGGGCAGCGCGCGGCCCAGGAAATGGCCTCGTCGAGGTTCTTCGCCTCGATCAGGTAGTAGCCGCCGAGCTGTTCCTTGGACTCTGCGAACGGTCCGTCCATCACCTGCGTCTTGCCGTTGGTGACGGAGACGGTCGTGGCGTCCGCCGTATCGCGCAAGCGATTGGCGCCCACCATGGCGCCCGCTTTCCGCAGAGCTTCGCCATAGGCCGTGTAGGCGGCGAGACCTTCTTTCTGCACGGCTTCCGGCAGCCTGTTCCAGGCGCCTTCTTCCGAATAGATCATCAGCAGGTATTGCATGTCTGTCTCCCTCGACTGTTCGGGCGTGCATGTGCGTCGCCTGCACATTGACGCGCGAGGTCCGGCCATCTGGACATGCGCACCCGGGTGGTGTCGAGATTTTTGCGGCGCCCCGCCGATCCGGAGAGTCCATGCCCAAACCCGTGACCATCCCCGTGACCATCTATGGCCTCGCCACCTGCGACACGACGCGGGCGACCCGGAAATGGCTGGACAGGAAGGGCATCGCCCACAAATTCCACGACGTACGCGAAGACGGCCTGACCAGGGCGCTGGTCGAAAGCTGGGTGAAGGCGCTCGGCTGGGAAAAAGTGCTCAACAAGGCAAGCACGACCTGGCGCGAGCTTGCCGAGAAGGACAAGGCCGGCGTCGATGCGAAGAAGGCCGTGGCCTTGCTGCTCGCGCATCCGACACTCGTAAAGAGGCCGGTGCTGGATCGCGGCGGCGAGCTGTCGCTCGGCTTCAAGGCGGCGATGTACGAGGGGCTGTTCTCGTAAACCTGCGCGTCACGCCTGCGATGGCCGCCGGCATCACTGACAAGCTCTGGAAGATGGTTGATATCGTAGCGCTGATGGATGCGCGCGCGCCGAAGCCGGGACGGCGCAAGGCTTACGACAAGCGAGGAGCGCCTGAGTAGACAAGCTAGTCTCGCTTAGGTGTGATGCCCGATCCCAACACCGTCACGGTGATTCTGGCCGGGAATTTCTCATTCGAAGGCCCCCGTATTTCAAGCAGAACAGAGGCTGGGTCTTTGCGAATGATCTTTGAAAACACCTGCTGGTCGCCTGATGCGGTGACCGTGTAGTTCCGATTGATCGGCCGGTAGAAATAAATCTCCATCGTGGCCTTTGACTCTTCGCCCCATCGAACTCGCGGAACGCCAGTTAGCGTTTCGGTGTAAACTTTTTCGATCCCATAACCCGAGAGTTCGACATCCACATGGATTTTGGAGTCTGGCGATGGTTCAGGCCACAATGCCAGCGCTTGCGCCTCGTCTACTTGCAAATCGCAGAACGGCCTCAAGCCAGACCCCGCATCCGGATACGTGTCACACCGGTCAAAATCTATTTTTTCATCATAAAAATTGTGAGTGAGATTTGCTCGTCGCCAGTATTCTGCGGGGATCGGCTCAAGGGGGCTGACCTCTGCGAGCATCCGACTCACCCCTTGGTCATCGAATGGGCGGCCCCAAACAGACAACCGGCCAAGCGACGCCTCGTCTCGAAACATTTGCTCAACCTGTTGCCAGACGCCAACCTCCCACAGGCCAATCTTCCCGCCCTTGGATTCGAGAAGATCAGGACGGATGTGGAAGAAGAGATCGCGAACCCGCATGGTCGGATAGGGAGCGGCCGATGCAGCTGGCTTGACCGCGAGCTTGCTGACTTCACTCTCAAGGTCTTTTCGTCGGTCGCGCTCGATGCGGTAGGGCGCCAGCGCCAGATTCCAGAGAAAGATGGCGAACAGCGCGCCGAAAGAACCTGCCAGCCCCAAGAGTGCCGTGGTGACATGCTCCGTCACCGTGTCGCCTGGCTGCGGCCAACGGAAAGCCAGAACCACCCCGATACCGACGAGCGCAACGAAGAACGAGCCCGCGCGCTTTTTCCAAGTCTCTCTGCAAGCGTGAAGGAAGGCCGCCCCAAGCATGCCGCTAAGCATGGCGCCATTCGTTTGCATGTTGGAGTCGCTCCGTTGCTGAGAGCGGACCCCCGAAAAAAGTTTGCGTCTCGGGATGTGCCCTCAAACAACTGACTCTCAGTCGTTTTGTGAGGGCAAATTCAAACTGAGGCACTACCTTCACTCAAACGCGATTGATCTTCGAGCGATTAGAACACATAGTGAACACAGAAGAGCCTGCTCTGATGGACCCGACCGCGCACCAGACCATCGATCTCAACGCCGGGGCGGACCTGACAGGTTTTCGTCGCGTGGTGCGCATGCTGACGCTGTGCTCGATCCCGCCTCGCCAGGTGACCTTTCGCATCAATGATGGGTCGGCTCTGTTCGGCTCGCAGGACTCTGCGGCCTATGGCGCCGCCGGCAAGCCGATCATCCTGCCGCGTGCTGTCACCGAGATGATCAAGTTGATCGTCTGCCACAGCGACCCGGAGAAATACGCGTGGCTCTATGAACTCGCCTGGCGGGTGACGAACGATAAAAAGGAAAAGCATCTTCTGGAGGCGAAGGGTGACGATCTGGTCCATCGCCTCGACGACATGGCGCAGAGCGTCAGGCGCGACATCCATAGAATGCAGACCTCCCTGCGCTTCCGGCAGATGGACGACCAGGGCGGCGAGGAGCATTTCGCCGCCTGGTTCGAGCCGGAGCATTACATCGTCGAAGCGGCAGCCCAGGTCTTCGTCGATCGGTTCACGTCGATGGTGTGGACCATCCTGACGCCCAAGGGGTCGTTGCACTGGGACAAAAAGGAGCTGTGGTTCGGCCCGCCTACCGTCCGCCGTTATGCGCCTGGCGCGGACGTGTTCGAGAGCGGCTGGCGCACCTATAGCGAAAGCACGTTCAATCCCGCTCGCACCAACCTCCAGGTAAGGCGCCAGCTTTTGCCGGAGACATACTGGAAAAACATGCCGGAAACGCAGGCCATTCCGCATCTCGTCAGCATCGCCGCCGCGCGCCTTGAAGAGATGATCGTATGGCAGACGGCGATGCCTGCGGAGCGAAGCCCCCACAAGGCCGCACCGGTCGAAGGACAAGTCGTGAGCGAAGAAGCCACTTAACGTGCGCCTGATCGGTCTGTCGCGCCGCCTTCCGTTGGGATCTCAAACGGGTCCCATGGCGCTTGCCAGAGGCAACGACTGCGACAACTCGTCATCGCGCTGTCATCCCGGAGTGGCGCCGATATCGCTTGGACGGACTAAACTTGGCGTAATGCCGCAGGGGATGGACGAAACCCCTGGCTCCCCTTATGTACCCGGCATCCCACACAACGACTCAGCGTTGATTCCGAAAGCCTAAATGCAACCCAAAAATTCGACGTTCTCAGAACGGCAGGCCGCCTCGGTCGCCGCCAAGAAAGCCCTTCTCGAAAAATTCAAGCCAAAGCCCATGGTTCAGGCGGAAGCGCCGATCAACCATGAAGCCGAGCGCCTTCGGCGCCTCGAGGCTGTCCGGGCCCAGCGCCTGGATGAAAAGGAAGCCAAGCAGCGCGCTCGTGAAGAAGCCGCCGCCGCCGCGGAAGCGGCCCGGATCGCGGCTGAAGCCGCTGCTGAACAAGCCCGCCTCGATGCCGAGCACATGAGCGACGCCCAGAAACGGGCCGAGCGCAAAGCTCGCAAGAAAGAGGTCAAGGAACAGGCCAAGGCCAAGAAGGAAACCAAGTCGGTTTCCCGTCCTTCAGGTCCGAAGGAAGAGCGCGTGGTCGACCCCTTCGAAGAGCACAAGCGCTACATCGCCAGCCTCGAACGGGGACGCGAGCGCCGTCGGGCCTAGGCCTTACGCCTTACGTAGCGATTTCTACGGTTTCAGCGGCCTCTGGAAAAATCTTTCCGGGGGCCGCATCCGTTTTGGGACCAATCTCCCTCTAAGCTTCAGACCGCCGACCCCTGATCGGCTTTTGGAGCTTCGACTAAGATGAACGCAGAGATTTTCATCCCGCTGACCTTCTTCGCCATGATCATCGGGGTCGTCTGGCTGTTCCAGCACTTCGCCGCAAAGAAGCGCACGGAAGCCTTCAAGACCCTTCAGATCGCGATCGAGAAGGGACAGCCCCTCACGCCGGAGACGCTGGAGTCGATGGCCCGGCTCGGCAGCCCGATCGCAGACCTGCGGCGCGGCATCGTCTTCGTCGCCATCGCGCTCGGCTTCGCCTCCTTCTCCACCATCATCGGCTGGAACGCCGAGGGCGAAATGCGCGAGATGACGCGCGGCCTCTACGGCGTCGCCACCTTCCCGCTGTTCATCGGTCTCGCCTTCCTCGGGCTGCACTTCTTCGCCAACGAGCGGAAACACCGGCAGGTCAGGTAGGAACCAGGTGTCCGCCACCGACCCCGGCGAACTCGACCTGACACAGGCCGCGATGGCGGGCGACCAGAAGGCCTTTGGCCAACTCGTCGCCCGCCATCAGGCCAGTGTGCGAGCTCTCTCGCGCCGACTTACCCGCTCTGTCAGCGATGGAGACGACGTGGCCCAGGCAGCCTTCCTCACCGCCTGGCGTCGTCGCTCCACCTGGCGGGGCGGGTCATTCCGCGCCTGGGTCTGCGCCATCGCCTATCGCGAATTCCTGAACGGCCGGCGCGGCGAAATCTCAGCCGCCGAGATCGAAGACCAGGCGGGCGTGGGCGACGACACCGGCGAGCGGGTCGACCTGACGCGGGCGATGAAGGATCTGGACGACGGCGAGCGCGTTGCAGTCTCGATGTGCCTCGGGGCGGGGCTCAGCCATGGCGAGTGCGCGCTGGCGATGGGTGCGCCGCTCGGCACGGTGAAATCGTGGGTATTGCGGGGGCGGGCCAAACTACAGAAGGCGCTGGCCGCCTATGAAAGTGCGTGAGAGTGTACATGTTCGAGGGCGCGCCCATGGCGAATGAACCTGAAGACGAGCTGGAACGGCTGTTCGCCTCCGAAGAGGCGGCAATCCGCGACGATGGCTTCACCCAGCGTGTGGTCGAGATCTCGGCCCGGCAGGGCGCCTGGCGACGCACGGCGATCTACGGGGCGGGCATGGCCGGATTCGGCATGGCCGTCGGCGGAATCGTCGAGATGTCGCCCTATCTCCCGGCGATGGATTTCTCCGGCTGGACCGAAACGATGGACACAGCCGCCCGCACCGTCAGCGCCAATGCGTCCCTGCAAGGCGCGTCTGACGCTACGCTAATGGCTGTTGCCGCGGTTATCGCGGGCGTAACCTGCCTCATCGCAGCCGTTGCGGTTCAGAGCCGCTGATACCCTCCCGGCTGCCCTCACAATGGATTGCGGCCCGCCCGCTATTTTGCTCTGGTCCGCCCCGGGGGAATTCCAGGGGTAGGCGATGGACCTGACCGCGTTGGCCGCCTTTATCGGGGGCCTGATCCTCTTTTTCGCGCTGCACTTCTTTTCGTCCTTCCGGACCAGGGAAGCGCACGGCATCGAAACCCGCATCGGCAAGGGTCCCTACAAGGGGCTCTATTCGGTCCTGAGCATCATCGGCTTCATCGCCATGATCTGGGGCTTCGACACGATCCGGTGGGATCAACCCGATCAGTCCTGGCCGCAGATCTGGTCGCCGCCCGCCTGGACCAGGCACGTCAACATGGCGCTGATGCTGCCCGCGCTCATCCTGCTGGTCGCGGCCTACGTGCCGACGGGCTACATCAAGAAGGCGGTGAAGCACCCGATGCTGACCGCCGTGAAGCTCTGGGCGGCGGGGCACCTGCTCGCCAACGGCGACCTCGGCGGGATGATCCTGTTCGGCGCGTTCCTGATTTACGGCATCGTCGACCGCATCGCCGTGAAGCGGCGAGGGGATACCGGTACGGCAAAAACTCCGCACGTCATCGGCGATCTTCTCGCCCTGGCGGTCGGTTCAGCGGTCTACGCCCTGATCCTGTTCGACCTGCACGGCCGGCTGTTCGGCCAGCAGCTCGTTTGAGGTTAACGGTCGAATGATTGCGCTGAGGCGGTTTGCGCTCTAAGGAGCGGCGGCGCCGTGCAGCGCCACGAGGGCTCTCCCCCCGAAAGTTCATCATGTCCGCCCAGGTACAATCGGCCCGCAAGACCGTCAGGGACATCGCAGCCGCAAAGGGCGGCACGCCGCTGGTCTGTCTCACCGCCTACACCGCGCCGATGGCCGGGCTGCTTGACGAGAAATGCGATCTTCTACTGGTCGGCGACAGCGTCGGCATGGTCGTCCACGGCCTGCCGACCACCGTCGGCGTCACGCTCGAGATGATGATCCTGCACGGCCAGGCGGTGATGCGCGCTTCGAAGCGAGCGTTCGTCGTCGTCGACATGCCGTTCGGCTCCTACGAAGCGAGCCTCGAACAGGCCTTCATGAACGCCTCGCGCGTGATGAGGGAGACTGGCTGCCAGGCCGTCAAGATCGAAGCCGGCGAGTACGCTGCCGCCACCGTCCGCCACCTGGTCCAGCGCGGCATCCCCGTCATGGCCCACATCGGCCTCCGCCCCCAAGCGACCAATGTCGACGGCGGCTTCAAGGCCAAGGGCCGCACCGAAGCCGAGCGCAGCCGCGTCATCGCCGAAGCCGTCGCCGCCGACGAAGCCGGCTGCTTCGCCCTGGTCATCGAGGGCGTCGCTGAAGACCTCGCCGCCCAGATCACCAGGCAGGTGTCCTGCCCGACGGTGGGAATCGGCGCCTCCGTCTCCTGCGACGGCCAGATCCTCGTCACCGACGACCTGCTCGGCATGTTCGAATGGACCCCCAAATTCGTCCGCCGCTACGCCGACCTGAAGGCCTCGATCGGCAAGGCTGTGGATGGATATGCCTCGGATGTGCGGGCCCGCGCATTCCCCGGGGAAAAAGAGACCTACACACTCAAAAAACAGCCATAATCCCAACGGCCCATCGTTTCCCTAGCAGCTATGTCGAATTGCCGGGGGGCGCCTCCCCGGCTAAGTTGCCCCTCCATTCCGGAGCCCCCGCCGCGTGACTGACATCTTTGAAGAAGTTGACGAAAGTCTGCGGCAGGACACTGCGGCGACCGTGTGGAAGCGCATCTGGCCCTGGCTCGCAGGCGTCATCGTGCTGTCTGTCGGCGCGGTCGGTATCTACGAGTACACGAAGTCCGAGCGCGCCAAGGCAATCGACCAGCAGGCCCAGGTCTACGACACCGCGGTAACGGCGCTGCAGAAACCAGACCTGCCCGCCGCCAAGACCGCTTTCTCGCAGATCGCGCAAGGTGAGGGCGGCTATGCCGCCATCGCCGACCACATGCTCGCCGGCGTCGAGAAGGAAATGGGCGGCGACAAGGCCACCATCGAACAGCACCTCAAGGCGGCGACCGAAGGCGACAAGGGCCTGATGGCCGATCTTGCAACCCTCAAGCTCGCCTACGCCAAGGCCGACACCGCGCCGTTCGCCGAACTCGAGGCCACCGTGAAGCCGCTGCTCGACAAGGGCGGCCATATCGCGGCCCTCGCGCGCGAAGTCGTCGCCGCGAAAGCGCTCGCCAGCGGCGATGTCGAACGCGCCCGCACGGAATTCCAGGCCCTGTCGCTCGAGATCGATGCGCCTGAGCAGATGAAGGTTCGCGTCCAGCGGATTCTCGGAACACTTCCCGCCAAGGCAGCCGCTGCGACGACGCCGGCAGCGACACCTGCCCCAACCACAACCACGCCGCCGGCCGCGCCGGCGCCCGCGCCGGCTCAACCCGGACAACAGTGATGTCATCCATGCGTAACCTTCTTCTCCTGCTGCCCGCCGCCCTGGCGCTGGCCGGATGCGGCTTGTTCGGAATCGGCGGCGGCAAGAAACAGCTGAGCGCTGAAGAGATCGCGGCGCGGATCACCGTGAACCCGCTGCGCGAAAACCTCACCCCCGATCCGGCGCTTGCCGCGACCACGGTCATTCTCCCGGAAGCGCAGCCCGCGACCGATTGGCCGCAGGCCGGCGTCAACGCCAGCAAGATCCCAGGCCATCTCCAGGCCGGCGCCGATTTCCGCATCGACTGGCGCGCAGGCGTCACCGGCACCAGCACGAGCAAGCGCCTCGTCGCTGCGCCCGTGGCCAAGGACGGCAAGATCTACGTCATCGACGCCAACCAGGTCGTCACCGCCTTCGAGACCGACAATGGCCGCAAGGTCTGGACGCACGAACTCCAGTCCTCGAACGAAAAGCGCGACAACCACTCCGTCGGCGGCGGGCTCGCCATCGCCGGCGACCGGCTGATCGTCTCCTCCGGCTTTGCCTATATCGAGGCGCTGGCGCTCACCGATGGAAAATCGCTCTGGCGCCGCCGCGTCGACAGCCCCATGTCAGGCTCGCCCGCGGTCCTCGGCAACCGCGCCTTCGTCACCAGCAGCAACAACGACTTCTACGCGCTGGACATCGCGACCGGCGACATCATCTGGAACGACCAGGCGATCGCCGAAACCGCGCGTGTTCTCTCTTCGCCCAGCCCGGCGGTCACCGGCGACATTCTCGCCGTACCGTATTCCTCGGGCGAGCTTATCGCCTATCTGCCGGCCAATGGCCGCCGCCTGTGGAACGTCCCCCTGACCACCGTCGGCCAGTACACGCCGCTCTCGGTCATCAACGACATCGCCGGCCGCCCCTCCATCCAAGATGGCGTCGTCTACGCCGCCAGCCACTCGGGCGTTCTCGCCGCCATCGACGCGCGCAGCGGCTCCCGCCTGTGGGAGACGGTATTCGGCTCGCGCCTCGGCCCCGTCATCGGCGGCGACTACCTGTTCGTCGTCGGCACGGGCGGCAAGGTCGTCTGCTTCAACCGGGCCGACGGAAAAGTCGTCTGGGTGCGCGAACTGCCCGAATTCAAGAACCAGAAATCGCAGAAAGACCGCATCGTCTGGACCGGCCCGCTGCTCGCCTCTAACCGCCTGATCATTGCGTCTTCGAATGGCGACGTTCTCGCGCTTTCGCCCCAGAATGGCGAGACGGTGGCCGATCTTAAAGTGGGCCAGCCGGTCTACATCGAGCCGATTGCGGCCTCGGGCAAGATTTTCGTCCTCACGGACAAGGGCACGCTGGTCGCGATCCGCTAGGCGCGGCCTGCTGTCCGCTGTATGACGGCCGCCCTGGATCGCCGGGGTGGTCACTGGAGTTTCAACTATGACGCTGACGGTGGCCATCGTCGGTCGCCCGAATGTCGGTAAGTCCACGCTGTTCAACCGGCTGGCGGGGCGAAAGATCGCCATTGTCGACGATCGGCCGGGCGTCACGCGAGATCGCAAGGAGACCACGGGTCGCCTCGGCGATCTCGATCTCAAGCTGATCGACACCGCAGGCTTCGAGGACGTAACCGACGCCTCGCTGGAGGCGCGCATGCGCCGCCAGACAGAAGTCGCCATCAACGAGGCGGACGTCACGATCTTCCTCTACGACGCGCGCGTCGGCGTCACCACGATCGACGAACGCTTCGCCCAGCTCCTGCGCAAGTCGGGCAAGCCCGTCGTGCTCGCCGCCAACAAGTGCGAAGGCAAGCAGGGCGACGAGGGCCTGATGGAAGCGTGGCGTCTCGGCCTCGGCGACCCCGCGCCGATCTCCGCCGAGCATGGCGAGGGCATGTCCGATCTCTATGAGGGTCTCGCCGCCGTCCAGGCGAAGCTCGAGCTTTCGGGCGGCTTCGTCGCGCTCGATCCCGAGGCCGGCGATGACGAACCTTTCGATCCCGACGTCGAGGCGCCGCCAGAGCCGGACAAGCCGATCCGCATCGCCTTCGTCGGCCGCCCCAACGCCGGCAAGTCCACGCTGATCAACGGCATCCTCGAGGACGAACGCTTCATCACCGGTCCCGAGGCCGGCATCACGCGCGACAGCGTGACCGTCGCGTGGCGCTGGAAGGACAAGGAAATCCGCCTGGTCGACACGGCGGGTCTGCGCAAGCGCGCAAAGGTGCAGGACAAGCTCGAGCGCATGTCCACCATGGAGACGACCCATTCGATCCGCTTCGCCGACATCGTCGTGCTGGTGATGGATCCGAAGGACGCCTTCGAGAAGCAGGACGTGCAGATCGCGAATCTGGTGATCCGCGAGGGTCGGGGTCTCGTCTTCGCCATCACCAAGTGGGACACGGTCGACTCCCCCTCGGAAGCCCGCAAGGAAATGGACCACCAGGCAGTGGCGCACCTTCCCCATGCGCAGGGCGCGCCGCTGGTGCCGGTCTCCGGCATCACGCGGAAAAACCTCGACAAGCTGATGGATGCCTGCGTCAAAGTCCACAAGGACTGGTCGGCCCGCATCAAGACGCGCGACCTCAACGACTGGCTGCTCTACGTCACGCAGAAACATCCGCCGCCGGCGCCGAACGGCAAGCGCATCAAGCCACGCTATATGGCGCAGATGAAAACCCGCCCGCCGACTTTCGTCCTGATGGCCAGCCGCGCCAACGAAATGCCGGAAACCTACAAGCGCTACCTGCTCAACGAACTCCGCGAAGCCTTCGACCTCCCCGGCGTCCCGATCCGCCTGGTCCTCCGCCAGGGCAAGAACCCGTTCGCGGATAAAGAGTAGCGCGCACCGCCGGCGCCCGCCTCGAGATCCCCCTCCGTCAGCCGCGCTTTGCGCGGCGGACGGGGGGGGGTCGCTCAACGTGGTGACTGTATGAAATAGGGGGACAAACCCGCTCAAATCCGCAGGTTAAGGACGAGTGCTCGAAACTTTTTCAAAAAAAGATTCGCTTGTCCCTCAGAGGCTTGCGCCACTTTCCAGCAAAACCCGCCCGAAAAAATCGTGCAACTTATCCTGCTGGGTCCGCACCCGGCGGATACTCAACGCGTGACGCTGACCGAAATCATCTTCTGGCTCCTTGGCCGGCTTGCGCCGATGCTGTGGTACGCCCATCGCCTCGGCTACTTCCTCCGGGTGGCCGTACGCGTGATCGAGGATGAGCCCTGCCTTCACTGGCTGGCGGACAACCCCGACG
>JAUYPV010000096.1 GCA_030697555.1 Hyphomonadaceae bacterium | reverse complement strand
TGCGCAGGATCATGAAGGTCCAGGCCTTGATACTCGTGCCTGGCTCGAATGAATCGCGCGCCTTCCATGCCTTCGCCAGCGCTTCCTGGGCAAGGTCGTCGGCCTGCGTTGGGTCATTGCAGAGGCTTCGCGCGAACGCCCGGAGGTGGGGAATCGCCGCGACCAGTTCTGCCTTGAAGACCGCTTCTGCTTGAACTTCCACCATCACCAGCCGCCGTTACGGTTCTGTCTTTACGGGGCGCCCTGTGGACACCGGCTCGGTAGACTCCGTCCCGTCAGTTTTTTTTTGCGCGTCCCCGTTCGGCGAGGAGTTCCTGTCGGCCTTGTCGAGGAGCAACAGGAATTCGTCGGGAACGCCTTCGTTCACGACGTCATCGAACATCTGCCGCAAACGGCGGCCAATCGCGTCCTGCCGCCTGCGGGCTACGCGGGCATCCACTGGTTTGGACCCCGAGTCCCCAGAATGATCTTTTCCCATCTGTCGGTACAACTTCGTGTTTTCGTTGCTGTGGCGCAGAATACCCCGCTTCAGGCCCAAAACGCCCTCTGCCCTATGATGGTTCCGTAAGAATTGTAAAAATCGAGGAACCCGGGTTCCACAGGGGCGTTTTTGGCAGGTCGAGACGGGTCTTGTTTGAGACGTGAGGGAGATTTCATGAGCCTTGTTGAGCAGCTGGGGCCGCATTTGCCCTACCTCCGCCGCTACGCACGGGCCCTCACGGGCAACCAGAAAAGTGGCGATTCCTACGTGAAAGCCGCCCTTCAGGCGCTGGCCGCCGGGGAAGCCGAGCTCGAACAGCTCCCGCCCCGGGTCGCCCTCTATAAGCTTTTCCAGCTGATCTGGGGCGCTACGGGCGCCAAGCTGGAGACGGTTCCAGACGGGTCGGGAGACGCTATCTCCGATCGCGTGATGCGCATCCCGCCGCGCCACCGCCAGGCCTTCCTGCTGACCGCCCTCGAGAACTTTACGGTCGACGAAGCCGCGCAGATCCTCAACGATAATGCGGAGGGCGTTCGCGCCCTGATTTCACGGGCCCAGCGCGATATCGAGGCCGAATTGGCCACCGACGTTCTCATCATTGAGGACGAGCCGGTCATTGCCGCCGATATCGAAGCCCTCGTGCTCGATCTCGGCCATACGGTCACCGCCGTTGCCACCACGCGTTCGGAAGCAGTTGCGGCTGTCAAGAACCGCCGGCCGGGCATCGTGCTGGCCGACATCCAGCTGGCGGATGGCTCGTCCGGCATCGATGCCGTGAACGACATCCTGAAGGGCACGGATGTGCCGGTGATCTTCATCACGGCGTTCCCTGAGCGCCTGCTGACCGGGGAGAAGCCGGAGCCGGCTTTCCTGATCACCAAGCCATTCCAGCCGGAAACCGTGAAAGCCGCCATCGGCCAGGCACTGTTCTTCCATGTCGCGCGGCCGGTCGCGGCCTAAGCAACTCTCCAGATTCAAGGCGTTGACCCGGAGCAAACCTCGGGGTTAACGCCTCGTTTACTTTATCCGGAACCGTCATTGCGCACCCGCGTTGAATCCCTGGCGAAGGGGCTTTCACCATGACTGCATTCGGAAAACATACAGCATTGGCGGGGATTCTGGCGGCGGCCCTGGCGTTGCCGCTGGCTGCCGAAGGGCAGACTGCCAAGTCATCCGCCAGCATGAAGCAAGCCTCGGCGGCTTCCTCCACCTCGACTGCGCGCTGGACTTGTGTGTCGCGCGCGGTGGTCGAGATCGCTCCTGTGTCGTTCGATACGTCGGGTGAGCCGAGCGGATGGGTGATGGTTCAGCGGATCAATGGCGAGGTCATCGCGGCGGAGCGCGTGAGCGGCAAGCAGGTCGACCAGTTGCGCCGCCTGCCCTGCGGCACGCCGGATAGCGACATGGGCGGTATCGCCCTGGTGGGCTGATCAGTTCAACGAGTTTTGGTGAGGGTAGAACAAGGGCCCGTCAGCTTCGGCTGGCGGGCCTTTCATTTGGCTTAGATCGACTGGCTGGGAGCTGTGCGCACGGGCGGCTGGGACACGGGCGTCGGCGAGTCCGGGGCGGGCTCGGCCTTGCGGAAGAGGATGTTGATCTGGTTGGGGCCGACGACAGGCTCGCCGGCTTCAGGGGCGCGGGCGGCGACGCGGATGCGGTCGGCTGGAAGGCCACGGGCGACGAGATCGCCAGCGACCATGTTGAGGCGCTGGAGCGCAACAGTGACGGCGCGGGCGCCGTCAACGCTGGCGTCGATGTGGGCGATGAGGTCGATACGGTCCGGCGCGCAGCTCGTCACGGTCTCGCCGATCCGGCCCAGGAGTTCCTGCGCCTGGGGCGAGGCAGTGACGTCGCCTGACGCGAAATAGATCGACAGCGGCGCCCGCGGGCACGAGGTGTCGGGCGCGGACTGGGCCACGGCGGACGCAGCAGAAACGAGGTGAATCCCCGTCGCTACACACACAAAGGCCAGACTACGCCACATGGTTACCACGCCAACTGCAGGCTTTCCCGGCTTGCTATGCATCAAGGGCGCCGGAGAAACGAAACGCCGCGCACGATGGTTACCGGGCGCGGCGTCTCGGGCGTTTTTACTTGGCGTCGTCCGCGGCTTCTTCGACAGCGCCACCAACGGCTTGCACATCCTGGCCGGCGCCTTCGACGGTGTTGCAGGCAGCAGCGACGGCGGCGAGCATGAATGCGAGAGCGGCGAAAGTGATCTTCATCGGTATCTCCACTAGTCCCGTCGGCAATCTGCCGACCGTTAGCCTCAACGCTGCGTTGGTTGCGATGTTCCCTAAACCTCCAGCAATCCGCCTCCCGGCGCTGTGAGCATCAGGAACGCTGGAGGAACACTGGGGCTCGTCCAGCGTTGGGTTAACGATGCAACTTCAGGGAGGTGCGCCATGCTCGGTTGGGCGCTCGTGTTCTTCGTTCTTGCGCTTGGCGCCGCGGCGCTCGGATTTGGCGGTCTGGCGGGTGTTTCCGCGTCGATCGCGCAGATCCTGTTCGTCGTGTTCCTGGCGCTGACCGTTCTCGCCTTCGCGGTGAGGGCCGTACAGGGCCGATCGGTTTTGTAGCAGGCTGCCAGCTACTCCCGGCAGTCTGGTAGCGAAGCCCGGCGCAAGCCGGGCTTCGTTTCGTTTGCGCACGACGGTGCGATCTCGCAGCGTGGGCTGCGGGTTGGGTTTTTGGATTGTGGGCGCGCTTAGCTTGTGGCTAGAGCTGCGCTTCCCCTCCCCCTGGAAGGGGGAGGTCCGGCTTTGACGAAGTCAAAGGCGGGGTGGGGGTCACTTTGATCGGCGGGCGTGGGACGAAGTGATCCCCACCCGTCGCAAGCTTCGCTTGCTCCGACCTCCCCTTTCCAAGGGGAGGTGATTCCCTTCGGCTCAACGGATGTGAGCACGCCCTCGTGGTTCGAGACGCCGGCTTCACCGGCCATCAGGATGAGGGCTTCGGTAGGTTCGCTGCGTTCGGCAGCGAGATCTGTTTCCTTGATTGGGTCGCGCATCTCTCCGGGCAGGGCCTGAGGCGTCTGCATCGTGTGGCATTCACGAGCGGGACGGCTGGGGATCATCCGGAAGGTTGCGGCGACGTTTGACCACAGCATCGCAGCCACGCGCAGCAGCGTTTCCAGCAAGAGCTGGCACGGTGAAGGGGGTCCAATCCAGTTTGCGCGTGAAAGTGCCTGGGTCATGGGCGGCATTATCCGATGGCTCGGGACCCGGTTGCATAACTTGCACGATTTTTCGGAGCGGTTTTCGGCGGAAA
>JAUYPV010000078.1 GCA_030697555.1 Hyphomonadaceae bacterium | reverse complement strand
TGCGCCAATCTCGGGTGTTCGCAACGCCGAATTGCAGGTCCGAGATGGGCTCGATAGCGGACATTCGGCAGAATGTTAAAAGTGACGCGAATGTGAAGGTTTGCGGATGCCGGCCCCATGATGGTGGCGCGGCGCACGCTGGGGCCGGCGTAGGCAAACTTCCAAGGGAGGAAACCGCGGGCCGTCGGCGAGGTGGCGCGTCAGACGCTATGGGGATTTCGTCGCTGGCGGCTTGTTGCTGAGGTGCGTTGACCGCCTGTTTGGGAAGCGGTCGATGGGGTGACGAGTTCGGTCAGCCGATCGCGACAGGCAGAAGCGGCGTCGCGCAGCGGAGATTGATCGACAAGGCGGCTATCCCGGGCGGCGCGAGGGCGAGCCTGGTCATTGCCGGTCGAGAGCCGGCGAAGCAGAAGTGCCGCACGGGGGTGTCGCCGCGAAGCTAATCTGATCATGAGGTGTCGATCCTGATCACGGTTGGGGATGCCGCCGGCCGGTAGCGCGGCGAGGAGCCGCGCTCGAAGGTTTCGATGATGACCATGCGGCCGCCGCAGCACGGACACGGGTGCGCGGGTGGCTTGGGCTCGTCTGCCTCGGCGCAGTTGGTATCCGCGGCCTCGGACTGTGCCGCTGGCACGGCGAGCAGTTCGCGCGCTCGGGCGATGTTACCGGCGCGCGTACCGCTGGCGAACAGGCCGTAGTGGCGGATGCGGTGGAAGCCCTGCGGCAGGACGTGGCTCAGGAAGCGGCGGATGAACTCGCCGATAGCCAGTGTCATGACCTTCTGGCGTTCGTGAGCATCGGCACGATAGTCCTTCCATCGGAAGGTGACACCCTTGTCGCCGAGTGCGATCAATCGGCTGTTGGAGATGGCGACGCGGTGGGTATAGCGCGACAGGTAGGCCAACACGGCTTCGGGTCCGCCGAACGGGCGCTTGGCATAGACGACCCATTCGGCTCGGCGTAGCGGTGCCAGATAGGCTGCGAACGCCTGAGCGTTGGCGAGAGCGGCGTGATCGCCGAAGAACTTCAGGCGGCCGGCCTTGTGCGCTGCGAGAAGCCTCTCCATGAACAGCCGTCGGAACAGCCGCGATAGCACGCGCACCGGCAGGAAGAAGCCGGGCCGGCACGCCACCCATCGCTGGCCGTCGAGCGAGATGCCGCCGCCCGGCACGATCATGTGCACGTGCGGGTGATGGGTCATGGCCGAGCCCCAGGTATGCAGCACGGAGGTGATACCGACGCGGGCGCCGAGATGGCTGGGATCGGCCGCGATCGTGGTCAGGGTCTCGGCTGAGGCCTTGAACAGGATGTCGTAGATGACGGCCTTGTTCTGGTAGGCGATATCGGCGACGGCCGCCGGCAGAGTGAACACCACGTGATAGTACGGCACCGGCAGCAGATCGGCTTCGCGCGCGGCCAGCCAGTCCTTTGCCGCTGCGCCCTGACACTTCGGGCAATGCCGGTTGCGACAAGAATTGTACGAGATCTGGGTATGCGGGCAGTTCTCGCAGCGCGCGACGTGGCCGCCGAGCGCCGCCGTGCGGCAGCTCTCGATGGCTGACATGACCTTGAGCTGGCCGAGGCTCACATGGCCGGCGTTGGCTTTACGCCATGCCGGTCCACGGTCGCGGAAAATATCCGCGACCTCCAGCGTTGGGCGCGGCACGCGAGCCGCACGTCATGCGGGCGGTTCGGCGCTCTCCTTGAGCTTGCCCGTAATGCGATCGAGCGGGCTCACGATCTCCCGGATGGTCTTGGTGGCGACGCGCGTATAGAGCGCCGTGGTGTCGAGCTTGGCATGACCCAACAAGACCTGGATCACCCGAACGTCGGTGTTCTGCTCCAGAAGATGCGTCGCAAAGCTGTGACGAAGCGTGTGCGGGGACACCTGCTTGCCGATCTCGGCCATGTGGGCCGCGGCATGGCATGCGCGCCTGAGCTGGCGCGTCGTCATCGGGTTGACCGGGTTCATTCCGGGAAACAGCCACCCTTGTGGACGCGCCGCCTTATACCAGGCACGCAACAGTTCCAGTAGATGCGGCGACAGCATCACGTAGCGGTCCTTGTGGCCCTTGCCCTGTTCGATCCGGATCACCATGCGCTTGCTGTCGATGTCGGATATCTTCAGCGCGACCACCTCGGACACGCGCAATCCGGCCCCATAGGCCACACTCAATGCCGCCTTGTATTTGAGCCCCGGTGCCGCATCGAGAAAACGCGCGACTTCCTCCGGGCTCAGGACGACCGGCAGCTTGCGTGGATCGTGGACAAACTGGGTGTGGTTCAAGATGTCGGCGCGCCCAAGCGTGATCCTGAAAAAGAACCGCAGTGTCGAGACGCTTTGGTTGAGGGTCGGAACGCCGGCGCCACTCGTCGCCAGATGAAGCTGATAGCGGCGTACGTCTTCGAAGCTCGCGGTATCGGGCGAGCGGCCGAGGAAGGCGGCGAAGTTCTTGACCCGCTGCACGTAGTCATGCTGAGTCTTCGGCGCTAACTTGCGGATCGTCATGTCTTCGATCATGCGCTGCCGCAGCGGGCTTATGGCCTTATCGGTCATGAGGGATACTCCTGTCTTGATGGAGGTTGCGAACCCTTCATCTCAAGACAGGACGCCCCGTCGCGCTATCCTGTTGGCTGTGCCGCCAGCCGCGGCGCCCTACCGCGCGAGCGGTTTAGTCCTTTGGGCACTTTTCGGACCCTCACAGGAGGCCTGACTTGCGTCCGGAATACGCACCAAAGCGGACGTTCGCCGACCACCCTGGGGTTCACACCATAGATCGCCCGCTTTCGCAGGCGATGACGCCGTGAGACTGCGCCGTTC
>JAUYPV010000068.1 GCA_030697555.1 Hyphomonadaceae bacterium | reverse complement strand
GTGTTTTGCCCACTACTGTGGCCGGCCTGCACGCTACAGCTGCGCTCGCTTGTAACGGGGAATCGGCAAGAGTAGATATTCCTCGGCGGCGTCGGGGCATACCATGGTCGAACCTGTAACCGCGTTGGCGATATTCGCGGGATCGTGGCTGGCGAAGAAGCTGGCCCGGGACTACGCGAACCAGCGCAAGAGCGAGCACGTCGCGGTCTTCCAGGCCGCCTCGATGGAGCGCGACGTCGTGCAGGAAAAGTGCACGACACTGCAATCGCAGGCGGGCGCCAGCATGGGGCGCATCGGCATCCAGCGGATCGAATCGATGCGGCGCGTGCTGCCGCATACGGCCAAGGCGGCCAAGCTGTGCGCCGAGCGCGGGTTCGACGATTCTGCGTTCAAGGGCGAGGGATGGTTTGGCGGGCGCTCGCACAAGTCGCTGCTGGGCCTGAGCGCGAGCCTGATCGCGGTCGACCTCGTGCTGCCCGAGGGCGCGCCCATCACTTCCGCGGAGACTTTGCTCAGCACGCTGGCGGCGCAGGGCGCCTACAAGGCGTTCGAGAGCCTGCCGCACCATGAGGACGCGCATCTCGCAACCGCGGGGCTCTCGCCTGACGACATGCACGGTTCGATGCTGCAGGGCGTCGACGCAGCCGAGGGCGGCGTCGGGAAGGTGGACGACTTCTTCGGCCACCAGGACGTCGCCAAGGACGCAACCGAACTTGTGCGCTCGATAGATGTCGATGAGATCCACAATCTTTCGAGCGGGGCCGACGGACTGATATCGAACGCGGCGGGTCTCGTCGGCAACAATGTCAGTGGCGCGGTGGCCGAGATCGGCGGCGCGATGGACGTGCTGGGCGATTTCATCGGCGACTTCACCGGGCCGGTCGGCTGGGCGCTGGCCGGGTGGAGCGTCGGCGGCATCCTGCACGGCAACAAGAAGCTCGCGACCCAGCGCCAGGAAGTGAAGCTGGAGACCAAGGAACTCGCGGAGCGGACGGAGCGCGCCAAGCGGATCATCATTCGCGGCGAGGAGATCGAGAAGATCACCCCCGAGGCAAGCTATCAGGCGTTCAAGCACGCCTGGATCATGAAGCAGATCGCCAAGAAGCGTCTGTTCCGGGCCAAGGGCTGGCGAGAACGCGATGCGAAGCGCGCCGAGATGCTGGCCAACGCCGCGCGCCATTACTGGCAGGTGATGAACGCTCCGGTGCTGGCAAAAGGTGGCGATGCGGCCGACACGCCGCTGGCGACGCCCGGCATGAAGCTGGCGGCATAGGGCGCGAGGCAGGCAGTGGCGGACGCACAAGCCCTTCTGGTCTACTGGCCAACCGCCGCCGTCGCTGCGGCGCTGCTGGCCGTGCTGCTCACGCTGATGTGGATCGTGAAATGCATCCCCAGGATGAAGATCGCCATGGATGCGATCGGCAAGAGCAGGAAGGCGCTCGACGAGGCGCGGGTGCAGGCGAAGACCAGCCTCAAGGGCGTGAAGGCGCGGCGCACCGAGATGCAGGGAATGCACAAGACGGCGGGCCAGCAGTTCTGGCGCACCGAGAAGACTTGGATAGGCTGAGGGGGATCGGCTGAGATGGATTGGCTGGGCCCATACCTGCAGGACGAGTCGGTCGGCTACATCGCCCTCCTGGTGATTTCGGGAGCGCTCGTGCTCGCCTTCCTGATGACGCTGGTGACGGGCTGGTTCGTCTGGCGGGCTTCGCGTCTGGCGCGTCTGGCGCGGCGATTCCAGGGCCGGCAGAAAATGGCCGAAGAGCTGATGTTCAGCATGGAGGCCGAAGAAAAAGACCTGCAGCGGCTGATGGGCGAAATGGAGCAGGCGCAGGTGAAAGTGTGAGGGCCGGCCCGGCTGTCGTCCTTTTCGTTGCGATCGCCGGTTGTGTCTCGAAGGGCCCGCCCAGCGCGCCCGCGACGGCCGCCGCTCATGATGCATCGCCGCCCTTCGTCGTGGTGCAACCCGACCCGGAACCGGCCGCCACGCAGGACGAACTGGCCGTCGGCGGTTTCCTGTTCGCCAACATGTGCGCGAAGTGCCACGGCCGCGCGGGTCCTGGCGTGCGGGGAATCGCCATCAGCCGCAGCGACTATGCCGGCATCAGGGAGACCATCACTCGCGGAACCATCGTTTACGGCGGCAATATGCCCTCGATGAGCGGCATACTTTCCCCCGATCAGATTGACGACGTTACGAAATACATTCTCGCGAGCCAGCGGGGATAGGCGGCCCACCGAGGGGAGGGTGGACCCCGGCCCCCGGCGTGGTATCAGCGCGCCCCATGAGCCTCACCCCCGAAGCAGAAGCGGCGCGCCGGCGCACGTTTGCGATCATCGCGCACCCTGACGCCGGCAAGACCACGCTGACCGAAAACCTGCTGCTGGCGGGCGGCGCGATCCGCATGGCGGGCGCCGTGAAGGCGCGCGGCGAGCGCCGGCGCACAATGTCGGACTGGATGAAGATCGAGCGCGACCGGGGCATTTCGGTCTCGGCCTCGGTGATGACGTTCGAGTACGAGAACTGCGTCTTCAACCTGCTGGATACGCCGGGCCACGAGGACTTCTCGGAAGACACCTACCGCACGCTGACGGCGGCGGACTCCGCCATCATGGTGCTCGACGCCGCCAAGGGCATCGAGCCGCAGACTCTGAAACTGTTCGAGGTCTGCCGCCTGCGCGACATCCCGATCATCACCTATATCAATAAAATGGATCGCGAGGCGCAGGATCCGTTCCAGCTTCTCGATGAGATCGAGCAGAAGCTGGCGATGACGGCGTCCCCCCTCTACTGGCCGCAAGGCTCCGGCGAGCGCCTGCGCGGCATGAAGGACCTGCGCACCGGCGAGTTCGTGACTTATCGTAGGACCGTGGCGACGGATGGCTCCGTTGCGTTTTCGACCGAACGCATCGGCCCCGGCCAGTTCGACGAACTGATGGATGCAGCCGAGCAGGCCGAACTTGAGAGCCAAGCGGAAATGGCCGCGGGCGTGTGCAAGCCGTATGACCACCAGTCCTATCGCGAAGGCCACATGACGCCGGTGATCTTCGGATCGGCGCTGCGCCATTTCGGCGTGAAGGAGCTGCTCGACACCATTCTTCTGGAAGCGCCGGCGCCGCGCGTGCAGAAGGCGAAGCTCAAGGGCGAGCCGGCGCAGGTCGGGCCGGAGAACAAGGAAGTGACCGGCTTCGTGTTCAAGATCCAGGCGAACATGGATCCCAACCACCGCGACAGGATTGCATTCTTCCGCATGGTCTCGGGGCGGTTCGAGCGCGGCATGCGCCTGAAGACGGTGGCGGGCAAGCAGATCGGCATCACGTCGCCGGTGATGTTCATGGCGCAGGACCGCGAGATCGCGGACGAGGCGTTCGGCGGCGACGTGATCGGCATTCCGAACCATGGCGCGCTGCGCGTGGGCGATGCGCTGTCGGAAAGCGGCAATGTGCAGTTCCAGGGCATCCCGAACTTCGCCCCGGAGATCCTGCGCCGCGTCCGCGCCAGGGACCCGATGAAGGCCAAGCACCTGCGCAAGGCGCTTGAAGGCCTCGCCGAGGAAGGCGTCACCCAGTTGTTCACGCCCGAGATCGGCTCCGACATGATCGTCGGCGCCGTCGGCCAGCTGCAGATCGAAGTGATGGCCGAACGCATCGCGACGGAGAACAATCTCGAAGTGCTGTTCGAGGCCTCCCCATGGTCGGCCGCGCGCTGGCTGGCGAGCGACGACAGGGCAAAGCTCGAAACCTTCCTCGAAGCCAACCGCTCGACGATAGCCAAGGACCTCGACGGCGCGCCCGTCTATCTCGCGAAGAACACGTGGGATGTCGGCTACGTCTCCGACAGGAACCCCGCGATCCGCTTCACGAAGACGAAGGAACGCGCGTAGGCGCGCGGGCGCGCTCCCGCAGGCAGGGCCGCGGTTTTCACCTCCGCTTAGAGAGGGGGATAGTTATGTCCGGCGGAAATATAACTCGGAAGCGTTGGCTGGTTTGAAGCACCAGTCGAACGGCCGAATGCCGCCCCACTTCGGACGATCGCCACTCCACTCTCGCACGACTGCCTTTGGCTGCAGGTCCAACTGGTGGTCGCAAGGGGTCTTCCAGAAGGTGGATTGGCCGTGGCGGGCAGCCCCTGGCGCGCGGATCGACCGGCACGACCCGCGACACGGCGTCGACTACGACAGCATAGCTCGTCGCGAACATTTCTCCGTCGATCGTGCAATCCTCTGTTCCTCAACCGCAACGTTCGGCCAAGAAATCCACGTGGTTTCGCCGGAGACTTCTTCGACATATGGCGCCGTCAGAACCGGGTTGAGAGCGAGATCACCGTCTCGCTGCCCCGGTCATACGCTATCTCCGCATAGCCCGCGCCGGTCGTGAGCGAGGAATTGCCCGCCACGGGATAGACCTCGTCGGTGAGGTTCCTAAACGCGAGCTTGAGCCGCCAGGGATCGCTGTCCTTCTCCAGCGTGAGGCTCACGTTGTAAGTCGTAACGTCTTCGGTCTGGGCGATTTGTGGCGTGTTCCCCGTATCGAAGAACTGTGACCCCACATGCACGACCTCGCCGCGTGTCGTGAGCACGAAGCTCCCAAGGTGCGCGGCGTACTGGGCGGCCGCGCCGCCTTGCCATTCGGGCACGTAGGGCAATTGGCTGGCGAGCGTGACCGGCACCGAGGTCGGCTGCTGGCCGCCGAACGTCACGGTCGCAACTCTCTCGAACTGGTCGTCGAGATAGGAGAAATTGGCGTCTAACGTCCAATCGTCGGTCGGCTCGAAAAAGAATTCGCCCTCGAAGCCTTTGATCGTGGCCTCGCCGGCATTGAAGATGTAGGGCGCAACTCCGAACCGATAGGTCAGCTGGATGTCGTCATACGTCGTGTGGAAGGCCGCCAGATTGATGCGCAATTTGGGAGCCGGATCGAGCTTGATGCCGATCTCATAGCTTTCGGCGTTCTCTGGCCCGAACGCGGGCGGTGTGAGCGCCGGCGCGCCTGTCACGGGGTCGGCGGGAACAGGGGCATTGAACCGGCTGTTGAAGCCGCCGCTCTTGAACCCCTGCGACCAACTCGCATAGGTCATCATGGCTTCGTTCCAGCGATACCTCACGGACGCGGAGCCGATGGTTGAGGAATAGTCCCGCTCGAACAGGATGGGCAGGACGTAGACGTTGGCCGGATTGCCCTCGTTGAACTGCCCGGGCAGGGAGCCCTTCGTCTCTTCCGTGTAGCGGATGCCTGCGGAAATGCTCAGGGCGTCCGTCACATTGTAGGTGGCTTGCGAGTACGCCGCCCAATTCTCGTTGGTAATGGTGTTGTCGTTGTGATCCGGCAGCGGCGCCACGCCGAGATGGGCCAACACGTCATCGACAGTTTCGGAGTTGAAGTAGTAGAGCCCGCTGACCAGCGTGAACGGCTCGGTCACGTAGTTCAGCTGGAACTCCTGGCTGAATTGCTCGCCGTCGCTGTGATATTCGGTATGCAGGATTCTGAGGGGCGTGTTGTCGGCGTCCCGGCTGCCGTCCCATTTGAGCTCTCGAAAGCCGGTGATCGACTTGAACGAGATCGCCTCGGTGATGTCGACGTCGGCCGTGAAGGCCATGCCCCAGTTGTCGAGCTTGCTCCCGATCGGGAATGTGCCGTTGGCGATGAACGGGCCGTCGTTCCAGGAATTGTTGGCGCAGCGCGGATCGTGATCCGGCCCCTGGGGCACCTGGCTCGCGGGGCTCGCCATGCCCGGGCAGCCTGCGTTGAAGCTGGCGACGCGCGGGAACGCCGCACCGTTCGGCGGGGCGGTGAACAGTGGCGGGCCGTTGTTGATCGCGGCGAACACCAGCGGCGTGCCGTTTTCGTCTTCGCGCGTGTAGTCCAAGTTCAGCTCGAAACGGACATAGTCCGCCGGCTCCAGGATCGCCTTGCCGGTCAGCGTGAGACTGTCATCATCGCCCAGGTCCTGGCCGTCGAACGAGCGGGTGACGTAGCCATCGCGCAAGCGCCGGCCGATCGTCCAGCGCGTGCGGAACTCGCTCGTGATCGGAATGTCGACAGCGGCAAAGCCCTCATAGAGGTTGTCGGTTCCATAGGCGACACGCGCCTGGCCGCCGAAAGTGTCGCCCGGGTCCTGGGTCGCGATAAGGATCGCGCCGCCAATGGTGTTGCGGCCGAACAGCGTGCCTTGCGGGCCGCGCAGCACCTGGACATTGGCGATGTCGCGGAAATCCATGATGCCGCCGACGGCCCAGCCCATATAGACGCCGTCGATATAGAGCCCCACGCCGGGGTCGACGCCCGCGGTGGGGTCGGTCTGGCCAATGCCGCGGATGAACACCTGCGAGGCGGAGTTGTTGCCGGAGATTGGGGCTACGGCCGCAAACTGCAGGCTTGGCGTGATCTGGTCGAGATCATCGGTCGACGAGATCTGCGCATCCTCCAAGTCTGCGCCGGTCATCACCGTCACGGAAAGCGGCACGTCCTGGAGACGCTCTTCCACGCGCCGGGCCGTCACAACGACACGATCCTCGGTCTCCTGCGCCCAAGCGTCGGCAATCCCCAGCGTCAGCGCCGTCGCCGAAGCGCCGGCCAAGCTAAGGGCTCGGATCAATTTGGTTTGCATTGGCGTCTCTCCCCTTTTCATTGTTATTCGCGGCGGTTGCCGCGGCTTTTGATTGCTGTGGAACCAACGGGAGACCGACATAGTTCTCTGCGAGCATCGCCTGCGCCGCACGAGACGATCGGATGTAGTCCATCTCCGCGATTTGCATCTTACGGTCGAAGCCGGTCATTTGAGGGAAGCGGTGGGTTAGCATGGTGAACCACCACGAGAAGCGCTCCGCCCTCCACACTCGTGCAAGCGCCTGGCCGGAGTAGGCGTCGATGCCAGCTTCGCTTCCCCGCTGGAAATAGTCGGTCAAGGCTTCCGACAGGTAGACTATGTCCGACACCGCCAGGTTGAGTCCCTTGGCGCCGGTCGGCGGAACGATATGGGCAGCATCGCCCGCCAGAAAAAGACGGCCATGACGCATCGGCTCGCAGACAACGCTTCGGAGGAGCGCGATGCTCTTTTCGAAGGATTCCCCGCGTGTGATTTTTGCGCTCGCCCTTGGGCCCAGTCGGAGGCTTACCTCATCCCAGAACCTGTCGTCGCTCCAGTCTTCGAGCCTTTCATCGATGCCACACTGGATGTAATACCGGCTTCTGGTCGCCGATCGCATTGACGCGAGAGCAAATCCTCGCTCGTGATTGGCGTAGATCAACTCCTGGTCGCACGGCGGCACCTCCGCCAGAATGCCCAACCATCCGAACGGATAGACGCGCTCAAAAACGCGCAGCTTGCTTTTCGGAATGCAGGATCGGCTGACGCCGCGATACCCGTCGCATCCGACCACAAGGTCGCATGCCAGGCGATGGTCTCGCCGATCCTTCGCCCAGGTCACGAACGGCGCTTGGTCGATATCGTGAATGGCGACATCCGATGCTTCGTACACAACTTCGATGCCGCGCTCGTCAGCGGCCTCGCCGAGGTCCTTCATGATCTCGGACTGTCCGTAGACCGTCACCGCTGCCTGCGCATGCGCAGCAAAGTCGATGCGAAAGAGTTCGCCATCGGCGGCCATGTTTATTCCAGCGTGAGTCATTCCCTCACGCTCCATGCGTGAGCCGACCCCCAGGTGTTTGAGGAGATTGACGGTTATCGGCTCCAGGACGCCTGCGCGAACCCGCCCCTCGACGTGCTCGCGCCGATGCTTCTCCAGGACAACGCAGGCGATCCCCGCCCTATGAAGACAGAGCGCCAGCAAGAGTCCTGCCGGGCCCGCTCCAACGATGGCTACTTGGGTCTTCAAGGCGCATTACTCAAGCAAGACATCCTCAGCAAACCCTACGAGGCCGAGCTGGCGCAATCGATGGACAGAGCAGACGAAAACATGGACAAAACATTCGGACCGATCTTTTCGTTCGGCCAGGAATGAGGCGGACAGCGTCTTGATCACGCAGTTCTTTCTCTACGGCGAACCACCGAAACCGGCAGGAGACCGGTTCGCCCACTTAGAGCTTCTGGACGATCGCAGCAGGCCCGCGAACTGGATCATCCGTCCTCATTCGCATCGCGACCTGCATCACGTCTTTCTGCTTCAAGCGGGGCATGGGCGCGCGGAAGCGGATGGGCGCAGCGTCGACTTTCGTGCGCCCTGCATCGTCGCCGTGCCGGCTGGCGTCGTGCACGGCTTCCACTTTCAGGAAGACTCGGCGGGACGGGTGCTGACCTTCTCCGATCCGATGCTGAGGCTGATTGCGTCGAGATTTTCGGAAGTCGAGATTCCGTTTGAGCGCGCCCTATGGGCTGGGGCCTGCGAGGATGCGCAGCTCGACGCGGCTCTTGACCTTCTCGAACTCGAACTGGGCTGGGCTGCTCGCGGACACGACTTCGCGGTGGAGGCGTTGCTGTCGACCGTCCTCGTGTGGGTGAGCCGCGTTCATCATCACGCCCAGCAGGAGTCGCAGGCGCCTATCGGCCCGCGGGCGATGCTGGTTGCGCGTTATCGGGCGCTTGTCGAAGAGCGCTTTCGCGAACATCCCACGATTACAGAAAGCGCCGGCGCGCTCGGCGTCACACCGTCTGTGCTGCGCAACGCATGTCGCTCGATGGCGGGAGTGTCGCCCGCGGAGATTCTCAAGGAGCGGCTGAACCTCGAGGCGCAGAGACTGATGCGATACTCGAATCTCAGCGTCAGCCAGATCGCACTTCAACTGGGCTTCGACGATCCCGCTTATTTCTCGCGCTTCTTCACACGAATGAGCGGACAATGCCCGCGCCAGTTTCGAATCAAAATGTGTCAGAGCGAAGTCGCTCCATGAGGGTCGGGATTTTCTCGAGAGCGTGGTCAGGACCTAGTCGAGGACTTGCATGACGCCTGTCAGCTTCACCTGCGAAGCCTGCGGAGAAGTCTTGGCCGTCTCGGACAAGACGCGCTCCGAGCCGGTCTTGCGGCTCGCGACAGGTCTGACCTTTCGCACCGATGGCAGTGCGGCCTGCTCGGGCTGCGGACACGAGACGAAGGTCAATTCGGCAACCTTGGAACGCCGATCCAGGGCACCGTACGATCTAGGCGCAACAGGGCGCCAATGAGTTTCGCGGGCGATACACTCCAGCTAATTACGCAGTATCGAGAAGCCCGGCGGATTGGCTTTCGGGCCTCTAACCATTCCGCGCAGGACCATTCCCGATCAGGCGCTGGCTGCATGTCACGCTCACGCGCACGAGGGCGGGCCGTTGCCTGCAAACGCCAACGTCCTCCTCCCTTTAGGGGAGGAGGACGGCGCGGCGCGTTGATTGGAGTTTCTATGCGCTCGCGGCTTGGGTTTGCGGCTGTTTGGCCGGGGAGGTTCTGTTTGCGCCTAGCTTCAACCCGAACAGCGGACGCAGCAGGCCGACGCGCTTCACGATCTCATAGCCGAGCCAGCAGCTTGCGAGGGTGATCGAGATCAGGAGCGGGGCTTCGATCGCGAGCGGCATGCCGGTCTTGTTGAGGTAATAGCCGGCGATGACGATTGCAGTCTGATGGATGATGTAGAAGGGGAAGATCGCGTCGGTGAGATAGCGGCGGGCAGGCCCGTCGCGGCGCAGGTGTTTCCGGGCGAAGCCGAAGAGGGCGAGGATGGTGGCCCAGGCTTGCAGTTCGCGCAGTCCGCCGCCGACGATCTGGCGGGTGAGGTCGTCGAAGCCGCTGCCCGTGGAGCGCAGGGTTTCGAGGGCGATCCAGGCGCCGGCGCCGAAGCCGAGCATCGTCCAGCGCATGCGCTGGCAGCTTTCGAAGAAGCGCTCGTGCTTGGCGATGGCGTAGCCGAGGAGGAAGGCCGAGAAGCAGACGGCGTGGTTGTACCAGTCGTCGATCAGGGCGTGCGTTTCGGGGAAGAGCGGACGCAGGGTGAGCAGCAGAACGGTCAGGAACAGCCAGGGCAGGATGACGACCATCGGGCCGGAGGCGAGCGGGGCGGCGAGCTTCGCTGGGATACGCTTGAGCAGCGGGCCGACGGGCACGATCAGCAGCGTATAGACGAACAGGTAAACCACGAACCAGAGATGGTTGTAGGTTGGGGTGATCAGCGTCTCGCCGCCCGGGGCCCAGTCGCCGCTGGCGGTGGCGTACTTGCCATAGAACTCGCCGAACGAGCCCGAGAAGCCGAGCTGTTCCACGACCTGGAAATAGGTCTGCGGGGGCACGATCACGAAGACGCCCAGGAGGATGGGGAGGACCAGCCGGACGCTGCGGGAGCCGAGGAAGCGGCCGGCGTTCATCTTGTCCATCATGAAGCGGGTGGCGCAGCCGGAAATGACGAACAGAAGAGTGAGCCGCCAGGGGTTGGAGGCTCGCATCAGGGGCTCTATGGCAGTCGAGGCGTGGCTCGACTTCACATGCCAGTCCCACGTCACATAGAACATGCCGACATGGTAGAAGATCAGCAGTCCGAAGGCGGCTATGCGCAGCCAGTCGAGGTCGACCCGGCGGTCAGGCACGGCATTGGGGAGGGTCATGGGGTGCTCCATCAGAATGGTCCCATGATCCGGAGCGCGCGCCAGCGTGCCAGCAAAAAGCCTTGGAAGGTCAAGCTGCTGTGACAACCGGAGGAACGACTGGGACGAACGGCGGGCAGGCCGGGACGAGCGGTTGGCGGCTCGACTGGGTTCCGCTGGCCGTGATCGCGGCTATCGGCGTCGTGGTGGCTGTGATCAACGCCACATCGGTGATTCTGGAGGCCCAGACCGGAGGCGCGCCGATCGATCCGGCGGCCGCCTGGCTCTATGAGATTTCGTCCGTGGCCATGGTGGTGGCGCTGTCGCCGGCAATCGGCTGGATGGTGTGGAAGGTTCCGCCGACAGACGAGATGTCGGCGCCACCTTGGCTGAGATTCCTGGGGCTGCACTTTGCAGCGGCCTGCGTGTTCTCGCTGCTCCACATTGTCGGGATGGTCGCGATCCGGAAGCTGGGCTACGCGGCGGCCGGGTCGGACTATGTCTTTGCCTATCGAGGCGATGTGGTGCTGCCCTTCGTCTACGAGTGGCGGAAGGACGTTCTCACCTACGCCTCCAACGGGGTGGCGTACTGGACTTGGGGGGTCTGGCTGGCACACCAGGCGGCGCAGGCTCTGCTGGTCGCGCCGCCGGTATCGGCGACGTCTGACGCGCGCATCGAAATCCGTAACGGCGCCCGCGTGACGCTGGTCGAGCCGGCGCAGATCGCGTGGATCGAGGCGGCGGGGAATTATGTGGAGATTCACGCCGGCGGAGTGACGCATCTGGCGCGCGGCACGCTGGCGGCGTTTGCGGAGAAGCTTGCGGGGCGCGGCTTCGTGCGGATCCATCGCTCACGGCTGGTGAACCGGGCGCGGGTGAAGGCGTTCAAGCCGACGCAGTCAGGCGATCTCGAGATCACGCTGGACGATGACTATGTGATCATGGGCAGCCGCAGGTTCCGCGCGGCGATGGAAAGCGTTTAGTCGGCGTCCACTCCGAGGTCGAGGAATTTCATCGTCGCCTCGTAGAGTTTCTGCGTACGCGCGTGGATCATGTCGGGCGTCCAGGTCTTCTGCTTCGCGATTTCCGTGGCGAACTTGCAGACCTTGAGGCGCTGGTACTCCTTCTTCTTTTCCTCCCAGCCAGCGTTGCCGAGTTCGTCATGCGGCAGGACGCACAGGTTGCCGAGCATCTCGCGCAGCATCACCAGTTCACTGAACTCGCGGCCGGCCTCGAACTCCTTCCAGTGGTTGCCGGGGTTGCGGGGATAGACGTGCTCGACCGAAGAGGTTTCGGCGAGGATGTAGAGCGGCACGCGGTCGCCATGGGCTGCTGCTTCGGCATAGCGCACGATCGTGCTGCGCTTGGCGCTGTCCTGCATCGGGCTGGTGAGCGCTTTCCGGATCTTGGTGTGCTGCTGCATCTTGAAGACGAAGCCGCCCTGTTGGCCGAAATCGCCGCGCGCGAAGATGTCAATCTTCCTGCCGATCACGTCGGCGAAGCGGCGTTGGTCGGAGGCGGTGAGCGACAGGGCGAAGCAAGAGCGGTCGACGATGTCCATGCGTTTGGCGAGATCGCGCGGGTGCGACCTGATCCAGACCAGCATCGCGAGGGCGCGCCACTGATTGTATTTCAGGAGCTGCAGGCGGCGCAGGTTGGCGTGGACCCCGACGGCCACGTCCGCGTCGGCCTGCTCGAACAGCCAGCGGAAGGCGGAGCGGTAGAGCATCAGCCTTTCGGTCGCCCAGGCATAGCCTTCGGCGCCGGTGTAGTTCTGGCGGATGTGATCCATCAGCAGGATGGGGAAGTCGGGGGACTGGTATTCGCGCCGCTCGATGAAATCCACGGCGCGGAGAAATTCGTCGAAGCCTTCCTTGCCGAGATCGTCGTGGATGTGCCGCCACACCCACAGGATACGGTCGGCCGCTTTTTCCGTGTTCGGAACGGCGGCGGCCATGTCGATCAGCTGGCCCTTGAGCATTTCCTCCGGCTTGAGGCGGACGCCCGCGATGTTCGTGTCGACGAAGGCCTTGGTGGCGATGCGGACGTCCCGGATCGTCGTCACCGTGATCAGCACCGAGCCGCTGACGAAAGTTGCAAAAGCCTGCAGGCGCTCCGCGGTCCAGCCTGAGAGCAGGCCGCGCGCCACGTCGACGCAGTCGCGCAGGCATTCGCCCGCTTCAGTGATATCTTCCAGTTGCTTGTACGGCTTGGCGGTGCGCCCGCTGGTAAGCACGTCGTGGACGAGCGTCTCGTTCTTCATCGGCATGTTCAGCCGGAAATGGCCGTCGTCCGTGACGAGAAGCGAGTGGAGGTCGTCGCCCTTCTTCGCCTTCAGCAAGTCGCGCAGGACGGCGAAGAGAACCGTGAAGGTCGTCAGGCGCTGAAGGCCGTCATAGATTCCGAAGTGCGGGTTTGCGGGATAGAGGATCACGGCGCCCAGGAAGCAGTAGGGCGCGGTTTTCTCGAGATCCGGGCTGCGCGGCGCAAGCTCCAGCGTGGGGTCCGCGGAGATCCCGCTGGCGTTTAGCGCTCCGACGGCGCTCTCGCTGTCCGGATCAAAGCCGAATTGCGCGAAGAGGGCGATCAGTTCCTCGAGCAGGGCTCCTTGCTGCTTGTCGCCCCAGCAATAGTCGCGCTGGACCTTGGCGGGCTCGAACGAGCCTGAACGCAACAGCTCGCCTATGCTCACTGTGCGTGAGCTGATCACGTCCTGAGCCATGAAACTCTACTCCCGGTGAAGGGAGGCTAGGTCATGGCCGGATACGGAGCAATTCGGGGGCTGCTGAAGCGGCGATCACACTTTCCCGCCGGGGAAAGAGAAATGCCGTTGTTACCGGGTGGTCTCTTGGATCAGGCGGCCTTGACGCCGCCGGCGGCGTTCGATTTGGCGCGCACTTTCCAGAAGCGCAGGGCGCGCTGGGCGGCGGCGACCGGAACCTGCTCGTAGAGCTGGCCGAACTGTTCGGCCTTGCCGATGCCGGAGCCGTCGCTGGCGACCAGGAGGCAGATCGTGACGAACAAGCCGCGATCGAAGCCCGCGCCACGGCAGAGCATGGCGAGCGCATCGAGATCCTTGCCGTCGACCAGGCGGCGGCCAAGATCGAACTCGATGTCGACGAGCTGTGCGAAGGCGACGAGGAAGGCGGTGCGGCGGTTCTCGCGCAGCAGCTGAACCAGCATGGGCGGCTTGAGCGAGCCCTTCTTGTCCAGTTCAGCGATGTGATCCTTGGCTTTCTGGTAGTCGTCAGGCAGCGCGCCATAGGCCGAGGAGAGGTGGTTGCGGCTGGCTTCCAGCGCCTCTTCCAGTTCGGCCGGCGAGACGCCGTGAAACTTGCGCATGATCTCGCGGCGCAGCTCGGTCTCGACTTTCAGGTAGACGTTGTTGAGCAGGTCGAGCGGCACGTGCGCGCTCTTCACGAATGGGGCATGCAGCACCGGATTGGACTCGGCGCGTTCCGCGACCTTCTCGTAGGTCTGGCGGTTCAGCCGTGCGGTGCGGTTCTCGAGCAGCGAGGCGACGACGCGGTCTTCGCCTTTTTCGACCAGCGCGCTGGACACGGTCGTGCCGATGTCGGGGCGCTTGGTCACAGCCAGCATGTGGTCTTGCGATTTTTCCTTGATGACGTCGAGGATGTCGGCCTCGGTCAGCGACTTCGATCGTTCGATGACGGGACGGGCGACTTCGATGACATCCATGGCGAGGCGGCGGGCGGTGCGTTGCACCGGCGCATTGCTGACCGCGACCTTGCGCGCGAGTTCGATGCGGACCTGGGTTTCGAGATCTGCCGCCACGGCGCCGACGATCTCGTCGAACAGCTGCGACTCGCGATCCGAACGGTCCGGCGGGTCGGCCAGGAACACGTCCGTGATTTGCCGCAGCAGTTCGCGTCGTTTCTCGCTGGAACCCTCCTTGGCGAGGTCCAGCAGCATTGCGAAATTGTTGGGCGAAGCGGCCATGCCCAATCTCCCCTCGGGTAACGAGGAAAGCTAGCTGGGACCAGTTAACGAAAAACTTGGATCGGGCAGGGATTTCAACATCAAATGGCGGCTGGACGCCGCAGATCCGGGCAAACCAGCGGGTTAACCCCGGCCCAGCGCCTCGCGCTTTTCCTCGAGGCCCAGCCATTCCGCTTCGTAGGCCTCCAGTTCGGCGCGGGCGGCGGACATGCGCTTGGCGCGGGCTTCGAAGCCCTTGGGGTCTTTGGCGAACAGAGCGGAGTCGGCCATCTCGTCTTCTATGCGGGCAATCTCGGCCTGGCGTTCGGGCAGGAGCCGGTTCAGTTCTTCGAGGCGGCGGCTATCCTTGTAGCTGAGCTTGGCGGCGGGGACGGCTATCCTGGCGGGGTCCTGCAGCTTCGGCCCGCCTTTCTGCGGCGCGCTTGGCGCGGACGAGCGGAAAGCGGCGACCGCGCCGGACTTCTTCTGGGAGACATAATCGGAGTAGCCGCCCGGTGTTTCCATCCAGAGGCCGTCGCCTTCTGGGGTCAGGATCGACGTCACGACGTTGTCGACGAAGGCGCGGTCGTGGCTGACCAGCAGCAGAGTGCCGTCGAACTCGACGAGCATGTCTTCGAGGAGGTCGAGCGTTTCGATGTCGAGGTCGTTGGTCGGCTCGTCGAGCACGAGCAGGTTCGACGGCTTGGCCAGGGCGAGAGCGAGCGTGAGGCGGTTGCGTTCGCCGCCGGAGAGGGCGCTGACTGGCTGGTGGAGCTGCTTGGACTCGAACATGAAATCCTTGGCGTAGGCGGCGACGTGTCTGGGATGGCCGCGCACGATGATCTGGTCGCCGCCAAGCGGGGCGAGCGTATCCCACAGCGTTTCGTTGCCCTTGAGGCTCAAACGCGTCTGGTCGAGATAGGCGATTTCGAGATTCTTTGCGAGGCGGAGCGAGCCGGCATCGGGCTGGAGCTGGCCAAGGATCAGTTTCAGAAGCGTCGTCTTGCCGGCGCCGTTGGGGCCGATGAGACCGAGGCGGTCGCCGCGCATGACCCGCAGATTGAGATCGCGTGCGATGGGCAGCGGACCATCCGGCGTCTGGAATGTCTTCGACAGGCCTTTGGCTTCCATGACCAGACGGCTCGATTGCGCGCCGCTGTCGATCGCGAGGTTCGCGGTGTTGGCGGCGTCGGCGAGCGCGATGCGCTTTTCGCGTTTCTCGCTGCGCATTTCCTGCAGCTTGCGCACGCGGCCCATGTTGCGCTTGCGCCGGGCGGTGACGCCGCGAGCCATCCAGCGTTCCTCGGCCTTAAGCTGCACGTTGAGCTTGTCGAATGACTTTTCTTCTTCCGCCTCGACTGCCTCGACCCACTCCTCGAAATGCGAGTAGCCCTTGTCGAGTGTGCGCACGGCGCCCTGGCGCAGCCATGCCACGGACGTGGAGACGTTTTCGAGAAAGCGGCGGTCGTGGCTGACAATCAGCGCCGCGCCGCGGAAGGCGAGCAGTTCTTTTTCCAGCAGTTCGATCGCAGGAACGTCGAGATGGTTGGTCGGTTCGTCGAACAGGATGACGTCGGGATCGTGCGCGAAGGCATGGGCGAGAGCGATGCGGCGCGACTGGCCGCCGGACGCCTTGGTGAGGTCAAGGCCCTGCGGCACGTCCCAGGCGTCGAGTTCCGCCTCAGCGCGATAGAGCATGTAGTCGTCGAGGCCTTCGGAGACATAGTCCATGGCGGTGGCGAAGCCGGAGAAGTCGGGCTCCTGGAGGAGATGGCGCGCGACCGTGCCGGGCTGCATGAAGATCTCGCCTGCGTCGGGTTCGATCGCGCCGCCGAGGATGCGCATCAGCGTGGATTTGCCCGCGCCATTGCGGCCGACCAGCGCCATGCGCTCGCCCTTGGCGAGAGCCAGGTCGACGCCGGTGAACAGCGGGGCGCCGCCGAGCGTCAGCTGTACGCCGCGCAAAACTACGATTGGAGGTCCGGCCATGCCGCGCATGGACAGGAAGCCGTTGCGGCAGTCAAGCGCCGCGCTGTCGCTCTACTCGCTTATTGCCTTGCGTGTCACGGTTCCCGCCTCGACGGCGGCTTCGGTGAAGCGGAGATCGTCCCAGCCTTTCTTCGAATAGAGCTTGGTCTGGTCCAAATAGAAGGGCGAGTTGGGGTTGGTGGATTGCGAGTAGGCGAGCACGCCTTCGCTCTTCGGGCCCTGCGGTGTGAACTCCACGGTCATGATCCAGCTTGAGCCGTGACGGATGCTGGTCCAGCCGAGGTCCGGCTCCAGGTTCTCGACGGTGATGACGTTGAAGACGCCTTCGGGGCCGGCGCCGCCGTGGATCGGGATGCGCTCGCCATTGCGGGTTTCGCGCTGCACGTCGCCGAGGCGGGCGTCGAGAGGAATCTTGAGGCCGTTGAGCGTGTCGACCGCCTTGTCGAGCGCCGCCATCACCTTGGGATCGGCCACGTCCAGCGTGTTGGGCGTGTGGACCGGATCGGCGGCATTGAACGGGACCTTGAATTTCAGGCCGCCATTCTCGGCGAACATGTGGAACAGGTGCGCCCCGCGGCTGTCGAGATTGACCTTGAGGTCCCATTTCTCCAGCGCTGAGCAGGCGGGCGCGAGCTTCTCGCTTTTCGCCAGCTTGCATGCGGTCACCAGGTCGTCGCGAACCATCTCGGCGCCGAGGTGGCGGTCCTGATAGAGCGCCTGCTGCAGGCTGGCGAGATCGAACTTCGGTGCGCCGAGTCCATCCTTGCCGGCGACTCGGTCGTGGATAATGTCGAGACCGAGCTGCGTGCGGATCGAGCGCGCGGTGGCTTCATCACCGAAGATCGGGCTGAAGCCGGTGAGCGGCTGTTTCGGGTTGGTGAGCCAGTGGCTGTCATTGCTCTGGCTGACATAGTCGGAGCGGAACAGGTGAGGCGTCTTACTGACGCCGAACACGCCCGGCGCCGTCGCATCCTTGTCGATCGCCCAGTCGCAGGCGGCGCGAGAGCCGTCGAGCACGGGAACACGCGTGTCGGCCCACTGCTTCTTCGCGATGTCGGAGACGGCGCAGCTATCGCCCAGCGCCTTCGAGACATTGGGGATCATGCCCATGTCGCCGAAATAGGATTCGCCGCTGGCGTCGGCGGCCGTCGTGTTGAAGCCGGTCGCCTGGTATTTGCCGAGCGCGGTGTTGAGTTCGCGCACGCTCTTGGCCTGCCAGAGCACGATGTACTGGTCGATGGAGCGCACGCCCTGCGGGATGGTGCGCAGTGCGAAGGCGCGCTGTTTGTCCCACGGGAAAGTTGCGGTCTCCAGCACCGGCCCGAAGCGCGTGGTGTAGAAGGTGTGCGTGACGGGCGCACCGTCTTTCACCTCGACGGAGATGTCCATCTTGGTCATGGGCTCGGACTTGCCCTCGTAGATGTATTTGGTCGTGTCGTTGGGATCGAGCTTCAGTTCGTAGATGCCAAAGCGGCGCGCCGTGGAGACGGTGTGTGTCCAGGCGATGCTGTCGGTGTGACCGATGCCTACGGTGGCGTTGGTGACGAGGCCGGCGCCGACGACGTTGAGCTTGCCTGGGATGGTCAGGTGGATGCGGTAGAAGCGGTTCTGGCCGTCCCACGGATAGTGCGGATTGCCGAGCAGCATGCCTTGGCCGGACTTGGTCACTTCCTTGCCGAGGCCGTAGGCGTTCGAGCCGAGCTGCGTCGTCTCGATGAAGGGATCGTCGGCGATCGAAGCCTGGTTGCCGATACCGGGAGGCGCCGCGCCGGCGACACCGTTCATCTGGACGAGCACCTGGCCGGCCAGCACGTGAGTCCAGTAGTCGTTCTCGCCGATCTCGCGCACCCATGGCTGCCCCTTGCAGCGTGGATCGGTGATGTTGGCGGCGCCCGTGTCGCGGACGTAGCGCGAATAGCCGGCCGCATAGCCGCGCACCAGGGCGCGTGCGTCGGCGGAGGGCGTATCGGGTGAACCTTTCGGCCCGCTGAGCAGATTCGCGAGTTCGCCGCTCTGGATGATGCGCTTGTGGTAGAGGTCGCTGTTGACGTTGGCGTTGTTCTCGCCGGGGCCGAGATATTTGGCGCGCTCGCCGATCACGGTGAACATGCGCTCGGCGATCTCGCAGACATTGTCCTCGGCGCTGGCATAGCCGATGCCGAAGCCGAGCCCGGCATAGTCGTTCGCCTTGATGTGCGGGACACCATAGGCGGTGCGGCGAATCTCCGCCGTCATCTTGGCCGAAGCGCTGCCGGGCGCGGGCGCGCCAGAGCAGGACGAGAGCAGGGCCGCGGTAGCCGCCGCCGTTGCGAGCCTGAGGATCATGAACGTCTCCCGGTGTTTTTTGGGATGGGGCGCCGGGTGCGCCTCCCCGTCAAGCGTGCTGCGATGATCAGCCGTCGCACGATCCCGCGAGTGTGCATGGACGCTGGGTAACTCGCGTTCCGGCGTTTCGGCCATCCCCTCCGGAGGCAGGCAGACGTAGTGTATCCGCGCGTCTACATATCGCAGCGGACTTCCGGTGAGCCGGGATAGGGTGCAGCGCCGACACTGGATGGATGCCGATGACTGACCTTTTCGACGGACTGACCCTCGCCAACGGCCCGGCGCTGAAGAACCGCTTCATGCTGGCGCCGCTTACCAACCTGCAGAGCCATCCTGATGGCGTGCTGAGCGACGATGAGTTCGGCTGGCTGACGCGGCGGGCGCAGGGTGGCTTTGGCCTCACCATGACATGCGCCGCGACCGTGCAGGCAGCCGGCATCGGGTTCCCGGGACAGCTCGGGGTCTATCATGACCGGCATACTGAAGGCCTGTTGCGCCTCGCCGCCGCGATCAACCGGGAGCAGAGCCATTCTGTCGTGCAGCTCCATCATGCAGGCATGCGCTCGCCGAAGGACCTGATCAGTGGCCCGCCGCTCTGTCCTTCAGACAATGTGGAGACGAGCGCCCGCGCCATGACTCTGGCGGAGATCGAACAGACTGCTGACGATTTCATCGCCGCGGCAAAGCGTGCGGAGCAGGCGGGGTTCCACGGCGTCGAACTGCACGGCGCACACGGTTATCTGCTCTGCCAGTTCCTGAGCCCGGAGATAAACCAGCGTGAGGACCGCTATGGCGGCTCGATCGAGAACCGCTCGCGCCTGTTGTTCGACATCATCGACGGCGTGCGTACGGCAACCCGCCCAGGCTTCAGCCTCGGCGTGCGCCTCTCGCCGGAGCGCTTTGGATTGCGGCTTCCCGAAATCGCCGGCGTGGCCCAGCGTCTCATGCGAGAAGGCAGGATCGACTATCTCGACATGTCGCTGTGGGATGTCTTCAAGCAGCCGGAGGACAAATCTCTCGGTGATCGCAATCTCGCAAGCTGGTTCACCGATCTCGACCGCGGAAACGTTCGTCTCGGCGCCGCCGGCAAAATCACCACGGGCGAGCAATGCCGCCGCGCGCTTGAATCCGGCCTCGACTTCGTCGTCATCGGCCGCGCCGCCATCCTCCACCACGACTTCCCGAAACGCGTCGCCGCCGACCGGGACTTCAAGCCGGTCCCGCTGCCGGTGTCGCCGGACTATCTGCGCAGCGAGGGACTGGGCGAAGCGTTCGTCGGCTACATGCGGACCTGGAAGGGGTTTGTGGCGGATGCGGCTTGATAGATCGCTCGGTCGCTACAACCCGCCCGCCTGCGCTTCGACCTGAGCGAAGGCGCCGGACATGCGGCGGTAGAAGTTGAGGCGGTCCTGGTCTTCGCTGGAGAGGAATTCTTCGGCGACCTTGGCGCCGGCGAGGGGTTCGGGCTGGAGGCCTTCGAGGGCGCCGGTCATCATCACCGAGAACATGCGGGCGGACATCTCGCCGCCGGTGACTTTCGACATCGGCGTGTCGTCGTCGTTGCCGACCCAGACGCCGCCCGTGTATTTCGCCGTGTAGCCGAGGAACCAGGCATCGCGCCATTCCTGCGAAGTGCCGGTCTTGCCGGCGACGTCCCAGCCGGGCACTTGCGCGGCGCGACCGGTGCCGGAGACGACCACGCGGCTCAACATGCCGGTCATGTCTTCGGCGAGGTTTTCGGGATAGACGCGGGGCGCGTCGGCAGCGACAGGGTTGGAATAGAGGAGGTCGCCGCGAGTGTTGCGGATCTCCTCGATGATGTAGGGCGACATCTGCAGCCCGCCCTTGGCGAGCACGCCGTAACCCGTCGTCATGTCGAGCAGCGTCACCTCGTCCGAGCCGAGCGCGATCGAGGGGTAGTTGTGCAGCGTGGACGTGACGCCGAACTCGTGCGCCAGCGCCGTCACCTTTTCGATGCCGATCTCGTAGCCGACCTGCGCCGCCACAGTGTTGAGCGAATCCGCCATCGCTTCCGACAGCGTCACCGGGCCGCGGTATTCACCGCCATAGTTGCGCGGACGCCATTTGCCGATCTGGATCGGCACATCGTCGCGCACCGTGCCGGGCGTGAGGCCGTCTTCCAGCGCGGCGGCGTAGACGAACATCTTAAAGGATGAGCCGGGCTGGCGGCGAGCCTGAGTTGCGCGGTTGAACTGCGACTTCGAATAGTCGCGGCCGCCCACCATCGCACGGATGGCGCCAGTGCTGTTCTCGACCAGCAGGGCGGCGCCTTCGGATGCGCGTCGTTCCGGCCCCATGGTTTTGAGGCCGTTCTCAACGGCTGCCTGCGCCTTGGCCTGCAAGTTTAGGTCGAGCGTCAACTTGATGACGAGATCCGGCGGCGGATTGGGCAGGATTTCGTGCACGCGCTCCACCGCGTAGTCGAGCGCGTGGCCCTGGAAGGTGTCGGTCATTTCGGAAGCGTAGATCAGATCCCGCCGTTCGGCCGCGTCGGCCTCCTCGCGGGAGATGAAGCTGGCTTCCACCATCTGGTCGAGCACATAGCGCTGGCGCTCTTTCGCCTTCGGCGTCTGCGCCTGGTTGGCGAAGCGTGTCGGCGCCTTGGGGAAGGAGGCGAGCATCGCCGCCTCAGGCAGGGTGAGGTCGGCTGGCGTCTTGCCGAAGTAGGTGTGGGCTGCGGCGTCGAGCCCATAGGCGCCGGCGCCGAGATAGATGCGGTTGAGATAGAGATCGAGGATCTCGTCCTTGCTCAGCATGCGCTCGAGGTCGATCGAGAGGCGCGCTTCCTGCGCCTTGCGCTTCACGGTCTGGTCGGGCGTGAGGAAGAGGTTCTTGACGAGCTGCTGCGTGATTGTCGATCCGCCCTGCACGGTGCGGCCGGCGCGCGCATTCTCCAGCACGGCGCGGAAGATCGCGAAATAATCGACGCCGGTGTGCTCGTGGAAGCGGCGGTCCTCGGCGGCGATGAAGGCGTTGACGACGTGCTTGGGCAGCTCGGCGGCTTTCACTGCGCGGCCGTAGTTGGGCCCCCGCACGGCGATGGTCGCGCCCTTGATATCGATGAATTCCACCGCCGGCGCCCGGTTCAGCGTCCACAGCGCCTCGCGCGACGGGAGTTGGGGCATCTGGGCGAAGAGCGTGTTCCACAGGAGCCCGGCCGTCACCAAGCCGACGCCGGCGATGGTGCCGGCGATTTTGAGGAGGATGGGGCCGCGGCTGCGGAGCCATTCGGCGCTGGTGCGGGGATTGTTGTTGTTGTCCATGCCGTGCCCGCAGCCCTGCCAGTTCCGACAGCGATTACGGCGCCTATTGCCGTTCCTGCGAGTGAATTAGCAGCAATTGTCCCGGTGGCTAGTCCACTTCGCGGCCCCGTTCCTCGTTGCGGAACATTCGTGGTGATTCTTGTGGCGGCGGGGGTGGCGACGACTGCGACGACGACTGTTGCGGCGGGGGTGGTGGCGGTGGCGGTGGTGGGGATCGTTGTCCTTCGAACAGTCGCGGTCCCGATCCCGGTCCCGGTCCCGGTCCCGATCCCGGCGGGTTGGCGTTGTTGTTCCGCTGGCCGCTGAACAAGGGGGGGTAGGTGTTGTCGCGATCGTGATCGTGGTCGCCGTCCCAGTCATTGTCCCAGTCGCGGTTCCAGTAGCCGCTGCGGCCGCCGCGGATCCAGCCGATGCGCGTGTACGCCGGCTCGTACCAGTACCCCCACGGATAGAGCGACCTGTAGCTGTCATACGCCCAGATCTGGTCGACCTGCCGCGCATAGATCCACGCATTGTAGTCCTGCTCGCGCAGCCGCTGGATCCCGTTCGACGCCTCGACCCGCCACGCCCCATAGGGCTCCATCGCCAGATACGTGTCGTACGCCTGGTAGGTGTTGATCGCCAAAGCCGTCCGCCACGCATCGTCGTCGCGCCGCTTCAGCGCATCCATCTCGCGCCGCGCCTGCGTCACGAACTGCGAGCGCGGATAGGCCCGCACGAATTCCTGCAGCTCCAGCGGCGAGCCCGAGCGCTTGGCCCTGACCCACGCGCCCTGGTCCGTCTTCCACAGCGCATCGAGCCGCGCATTCGCCTCGGCCGCATGCGCCCCGCGCGGCCAGTTGCCGGCGAACACCTCGTAGGTTTCGATCTCGTCGACGCGGCGCGCCTCGGTCCACGCCGCCTGCTCTTCGCGCGCCAGCCGCGGCGCCGCACGCTCGGCCCTCAGCGCATCCGCCTCCGGAGCATTTCGCCCCCAGGGATAGCGCACGAGGAAATCGTCATAGCTCGCTTCCGTGTCCGCCCGGCGCGCCACGGCGAAGGCGTCCGCCTCGATGCGCGACAGCTCCTCGACGCGGCCTTGCGCCACCGGCGCATACTGCCCGGCCGGATAGAGGCGGAGATAGGCCTGGTAGCCCTGTGGCGTGTCGGTCCGCGCAGCCGTCTGCCAGTCGCGCGCATGGATCTCCTCAGGTGAAGGCCCGGTGACGCACGCCCCGAGCGCGAGGGCGGAGACAGCCGCGATCAGCCCGGCGCGAAGCCGGAATCGATAGTTAGCGGGGCGTTCAGCAAGGTGCAGCGGGCGCGTATGGCGCATGGCAGGGTCCTCCCGATGTTGAGGATATTACTCGATTTATGAACGGGAGTGGAATGGGGCTGAGCGCTTCAGACCTCTGTCACAGCAAAATTGGGAAAGTATCGATATAGTGCCGTGAATTTGGAAGCGTCCGATGCCGGTATCGCCCCAAGGTTCAACTGGTCGCCAGACGCAAGCGGCAGCTGAGCTTCAAGCTGTCTCAACTCCCGAGCTGTAAGTTTGGGCAGGTCAATAAACACTCGTTTGCCGGCTGATGGTAGAAAGTCCAAACTCGAAAAGCCACAAGCTGCCAGCTTCGCGGCGTCGCTGGTCTTCCAAAACAGCAGCGCCACCGTCGTCATCTTCGCGCCGTCCTGATAGTCGATCTCGCAGATGACCTCAGCCGCGAGTTTGTCCGCTCCTCCTAAGTTTCGAACCTTCAGGGCATCATTGACCTCCTCAAGAATTATCTTCTTGCAGAGAGTGCCAAAAGGCCACCCGTATAGGTCCTCTTCGCCAAGGTTCGCGCCGACCCGCGCATTGCCAAACGTTTGTTTGAACCTCTCGGTTGCGGATAGGCCGGAGGGCTCATTGTCCGCGTCACTCACTTCTTTTGCTTGGTTGCATTGAGTAGAGACGATCAGCGCACTGCCCGAATTCGCTTTGCTCGCGACCAGCCGCACGTCTTTCAATATTTCGGTGTCGAGAACTCCATCGTAATCCAACCAGACAAAATGATTGGTACTCCACTTTAGGCTCTTCAATGCATCGCCAGCCGCTCGATAGTCCATCTTTATGTTGAATGGGCGATTTGCATCAAATCTCGGCTTTTGCGCCTTCGCCTTTTCTATGGACAGCATCTCAGTCACGCCAAGAGTGCGATGTACCAAGCTAAAGTCCGAAAACCAAACCGAGCCGAAGCCAACATACCGATAGTCCTCCACAGCGCCGAATGGGTGCAAGCGTCGGAAAACTTCCACAAGCATTCGCCGCTCGGCATGCTTCGCTGGGCGAAGCGAGTAATCGATTTTCCGAAAGCTGTTCATTTCGACTTGTGTCGAGCGAGAACTATGTCGAACGTGCGTTCGCCCACGGCGCTCGCGGAGGTCAAGTTGAGTGCATCCTTTAGGATCTCAATGTCGTCGACCTTCTTCGAATACTGGACCTTTGTATAACGAGCAGAGCGCACCACTTCCGTGCGCTTTGGCGCTTTGAATGTCGCCGCCTTAGGTAGAGCCTCGCTGCGGACCTGGGTGGTTTTTTTCACCAGCTCATAGAGAGGACTTTTGTCCCTCGTATACTCATCGATATCGCGATCGAGCTCATTCAAGAACGATATAACTGGTCTCATCATCTCTAGCATACGTTCAAACGCATTGGACAAGACGTGGCTATCTTGGTCGACGTCCGTTTTTGTTGTGTTCCAAGGTACGCGAGACGAATCCTGCGAGTCGAAAGTGACTACACCCCGGAAACGCGCGAACTGGTTGTGGAACACTGGAATAACAATTCGGTTTGCTTCGTCTTCGATATACCCCCAACCGGTCTCCGCACGTCGGTCGGCTTCACGCACCACTCTTCCATTGCAGATGACATACCAGCCGGCATCGCGAGGCTTCGACTCGCCAATACGCGCCGCATCATGCAGCGAGTTCGTGGCCGGAATACTAGCCCTGAACGCAAGGTGCGATCGGCGCTGCATGCGTTGGGCTATCGCTTCCGGTTGCATGTCGGCGATTTGCCCGGAACGCCGGATATCGTTCTCCCGAGATGGCGAACCATCATACTCGTGCACGGTTGTTTCTGGCATCGGCACGAGGGGTGCCGCTATGCGAGCGATCCCAAGACGCGCAAACGATTTTGGTCGTCGAAGTTTGCGCGTAATGTCGAACGTGACGCGGAAAACCGAGCGGCGCTTAAGGCGTTGGGCTGGCACGTGATCGAGCTTTGGGAGTGCGAGGTTAAGAACGGCAACCACGTTCGAATTCTCAAGCGAAACTTTCGAGGACGTCGTCGCAGCGGAGGTTGATATGCGTAAAGTCGTTTCTGAAGCATGGTTGAGAGATGAGATCGCAGCGCATATGAGCGATCCGGTTTGGGATTCAAAATCGTTCGCGGCTCGTCCTGTGCGCTGTAGGCGAGAAGGTGATGGCCCTAACTGGCGGTACTCGTTCAACCCCGCAGCGGTGCCGAAGGGCTTTGCAGAGCGATGGAAAAAGGTTTGGCCGAAATTCGAGGTATTTGACATGGCGGATGACCAACCGGGTTGGTGACTCCGGTTCCCAGGGGGCGGGCCGACACTAGCCTTTGAAGACGTGGTCGCGGTGGAATTTCAAATGACTCTTGTGAGGGCGAATATCCTCGCGGTTAGGCAACAACAATTTTCTGTCGGGCCGGACGAGCTGCTTCGCGGCATCGGGTAGACGATCTTCGGCCAGGAGCACGGTATAGTCGTCATCGATAGAGATCAGGCCGCGATCGAACATCCAATGGGCTGTCCCCGAGAGCGCGAGACCATTTCTGATGGAATCCGATCCGCCTTGCTCGACGGAACGGATATGGGCCGCCTGAACCTCCGCCCTTCCGCCCCCATTTATAATGCGAAGCCCTGTAACGGCGCACGTCTTGTCGTAAGCGCTGACGACGCCGGTCGCAAATGCGCGATCCCGAAATGGGCGGTGCACCAACTGTTCGACGATGGGGCGATGGAATTGCGCCTCTTCTTCAGCGAGCGCAGGAACGATCTTTGACGGAACTCCGCCGCTTCCCGGAGTTGCAACGGGATCAAGAATTGCGGCGTAGCCCGCGCGCAGAATTTCCTCGTACTCGATGTCAGTGATGGACCGCATGGCGGAGCGGAAGGCGAACGAGTCCGTTGCGCCGTCTGGCTTACCGAGCGCGCGTTCGTAGAAGTGGTCGCCTTCCTTGAACGGCACCGGGCGTGGAAATTCGAGATAGTCCTGCAGGTAGGCGTAGAAGTGGTTTGGTTTACCCGGGTCGGGCCTGATGGCCGTTACCCGCGCCGTCGCGAAATAGGCGGAGCGTCCGTCTCTGATCTGCTCGTTCCGGCGGCTTGGCTCGTAGTAGATGATCCAATCGCCGACCGCCGCTTCCGCGGTCGCCAAGTAGCTCTTGATGTCGGGGAAATGGTAGTGCGTTTCCGGCAGGTCGTCGTAGGTCGGATCGACCCGCGTGGTGAAAACAGCCTTCGCCAATGATCCGCTCCCCTGTGCGGAGGTTGTGTCATTCTGTCCGCTCCGACAAGAGCTCGGGGGGCAGACTGCTCGGCGGGCTTTGCCCGGCTTCTTTCTTTAGCGGGCTGGGCCCCCGCCTTCGCGGGCGATGCGGTGGATGTGGCGTGCACCGCGCGCCCTTGGCGCGCGGCCCCTTCCGTCTTGCGCGCAAGGGCGCGCAATCCACCTTCCCCGCCGAAGGCGGGGGAGGACTTCCCCTTGTGGCTCTCCGGCCCTCGCTTGCGCTCGGGCGTTGGCTCCTCGATTTGGTCCACTGGACCAAATCGCGCCTTCGGCGCCGTCGCTCACGGAGGACTTCGTGGGTGTTGCGCGCGGTTAGTAGCTGTCGCTCTGCGGCAGGCCGTGTGTGATCTCGTAGTAGTCGCCCTTGTCTCCGACGAAGGTGTGTTTGGAGAGATGCAATCCGGTCGGGCCGTCGAACAGGCCCATGGCGACCGCGGTGAACTGATAGCCTTCGATCGTGGGCTTCCAGAACAAGGTCGAGCCGCACTGGGAACAGAAGCCGCGTTCGACCTTGTCTGACGAGCGGTACCAGCGGACGTGTTGCTCGCCGCCGACGGCAAGCGCGTCGCGCCGGACATTCACGGCAGAGAGGATGTGGCCGGAGTGTTTCCGGCACATGCCGCAGTGGCAGGCTTCGGGCTAATGGTCGATCGGGCCGGTGACCTCGACGGTGACACCGCCGCACAGGCACGCGCCTTTCAACATGGCGAGTCTCCATGGTTGGCATCGCCGGTGTGGGTGGGTCGGCGGTGGTTGCGAGGGGGAGGGTAGGTCAAGTTGTGATCAGGCTGAAGCATAGCCTGACCATCGGCCTGATCTGGACCGACTGCCATCTTGAACGCTGAGCCACCCCCCACCTGTCCGCCCCCCTTCGGGCGGGCGGGACCCTGTTGGACCGACTTACTCACCATCTGGCGCTGGTTGTCCCCGCTATTGCTTATTCGTCGTCCAATTCCTGCAACGCAGTCCCGCCCGCCCGAAGGGGGGGCGGACAGGTGGGGGGTGGGTGACCTTGTTCCGATGGACGAGTTCGCGCCGAGTCGGCCTTCGTATGACTCAGCCTGGTCACAACTCGCTCTAGCGGCCGGTGAACTTCGGCGCTCTCTTCTCCACAAAGTGCGCGACGCCTTCCTTGAAGTCGGCGGACTGGAAGCTTGGGGGCATGTCGGCGTTGGCGGCTTCGATGGCGTCGCCCAGGGGCTGGAACTGGGCGGCCCAGATTTCGCGTTTCATCTCTCTCAATGAGCGGGGCGAGACTTCGGTCGCGAGCATGCGGGCGTAGGCGGCGACGTCCGCCTCGAAGCTCGCGGTGGGCATGACGCGGGAGACCAGGCCCATGGCCAGCGCCTCGGCGGCAGTGATCACGCGGGCGGAGTAGAGCAGGTCGGCTGCGTGGGCGAAGCCGGTGATGCGCGGCAGCAGCCACGAGATGCCGTGTTCGGCGATGAGGCCGCGGCGGGAGAAGGCGGTGGTGAACTTTGCAGTGTCGGCGGCGAAGCGGATGTCGCAGTAGAGCGTGAGGATGAGGCCGAGCCCGGCGGCGGCGCCGTTGATGGCGGCGATGATCGGCTTGGGGACTGCCGGGAACCACGAATACTGCTTCTGGAAGTTGGGATTGGCTTGTGCGTCCCACGGCTTGTGCGAGTTCACGACGGCGCGCGAGCTCTGCGCATCGCCGGACTGGATCGACTGCAGGAGGCCCATGTCGGCGCCGGCGCAGAAGCCTTTCCCAGCGCCGGTGAGGACGATGACGCGGACTTCGGGATCGTCGGAGGCCACGCGCATGGCGGCGCGGACGTCGCGGTCCATCTCGCCGCGCCAGGCATTGAGCTTGTCGGGGCGGTTGAGAGTGATGAAAGCCACGCCCTGGTCGACCCGATAAAGAATATCTTCGTACGTCGCAGCTGTTTCTTTGTGTGCGGTATCGGGCATGTCGCGCTTCCTCCGTCGGGATTTTCGGCCTGCTTTCAGGGCAGCGTAGTCCTGGCGGGCGAGGCTGGCGAGAGGGTCCGGACCAAGATGAACGCGAGGGAACGAGGGCCCCACGGTCCGTTCATGTGCTCAGGCGTTATGTCTGCATGCGCCTGCAAGTGGGACTGCCTGCGCTGGACTCGAAAGGAGCCCAGATCATGAAACGCCTACTTCTCGCTACGGTCGCCGGCCTGATGATCGCCGGCCCGCTAAGTGTTCCCGCGTTCGCCCAACAAGGCGGCTATCAATCCCGCCAGGACGATCGCGCCTACAATGATCGCGCCTACAACGATCGTGACGGCGACCGCCGTTACAGTGATCGCGACGGCAACCGCCGGTCCGATGACCGCGCCGACCGTGGCCGTGGAGACCGCGACCGCGGCGACCGTGACCGTGGCCAGCAACGCCGGGTCTCGCAGTATCACGACTCCAGGACTGACTGGCGCGACACGCGGCGCGATGCACGCTGGAACGGCCGCGACCACAACGGCTACTATGTCGGCCGCAGCTGGCACAACGGCCAGCCTTCGGCCCGCGACTATGGGCGCCGCGGCTTCACCCTCGGCTATCGTCCGTGGCAGCGTGGCGACCGCCTCGGCGGCTACAACCAGCACTATCGCGAGGTCGACTATCGCGACTATCGCGACCGCGATCTCCGTCGTCCGCCGCAGGGCTATCACTGGGTCGAGAACGACAATGGCGACCTGATCATGGCCGCTCTCGTCGGCGGCCTGATCGCCACCATCATCGCGAACAACTAGTATCCCCGCGCTGACAAGACGCCGCCCCGGAGGAAACTCCGGGGCGGTTTTGTTTTTGAAAAATACCGGGTTCACGCAAGATGCGAGCGGCGCCGGTGAGGACGATGACGCGGACTTCAGGATCGTCGGAGGCCACGCGCATGGCGGCACGGACGTCGCGGTCCATCTCGCCGCGCCAGGCATTGAGCTTGTCGGGACGGTTGAGGGTGATCCAAGCCACGCCCTGGTCGACGCGATAAAGAATGTCCTCGTAGGTTGTCGTGTGCGTATCGGGCATTTGGTCCTCCCTTGGGGCGTCCTGCGCACGCTCCCGTTTGGGCCGAGACCGGGAACTTGATCCCGCCGGGCGAGCGGGATCCGTGGCTAAGGTCGTCCGGAGTGCGCGGGTTGCTTTAGTGAATGAAAAAACATGCACTATCCCTGAAAACCTAGGGTAATGCATAGAAAAGCAGACCTTTTAACGTTGTTAGTGATTATGCATGTAAAATCATGTATAAGGGCTTGAAAGCGCCATTCAGGCATAAGAAGTCAGACATTATGAAGATCATCGGCCTCCTCACCAACGATGCCGTGCTTGCCGAGCTGGGCGCGCGCCTGCAGCGGGCGCGGATCAATCTCAGCCTGACGCAACAGGCGCTGGCGCAAGAAGCCGGCGTCAGCCGCCTTACGGTCGAGGCGCTGGAGCATGGCCGGTCTATCAATACCGGCAACCTGCTGCGGATCCTGCGGGCGCTGGACATGATCGATGCGCTCGATGCGCTGGCGCCTGATACCGGGCCGGGGCCAATCGAGCTGGCCGAAACGCAGGGAAGGGGGCGAGTGCGCGTGCGTGCATCGCGCGCTGCAAGGCCGCACAACACGTGGACATGGGGCGATGAGTCCGAGCCGGCCAAGCCTATGCGGCGGCGCAGGATGATGAGCGACGTCAAGCCGGATGACGATGCATCAGGCAAGGGCGGTCGGCGTAGATCGAAGCGGAAAGTGCGATGACCACGCTGGCCGCGGTCGAGCTGTGGGGCAGGCGGATCGGCGCGGTATCGCTGGCCGACGGCGCCGACGTCGCCAGCTTCGAGTATGATCCCGACTTTCTGACCAGCGGCATCCAGCTTGCGCCGCTGGCCATGCCGTTGCGGCCGGGCATCTTTTCCTTTCCGGCGCTGTCGCGGGAAACGTTCAAGGGATTGCCGGGCCTCCTGTCCGATTCGCTGCCTGACAAGTTCGGCAATGCGCTGATCGATGTGTGGCTGGCGCGGCAGGGGCGCCTGCCTCGGTCCTTCAACGCGGTCGAACGGCTCTGCTACACCGGCAAGCGCGGCATGGGCGCGCTGGAGTTTACCCCGGCGATCGGGCCCAATCCCGCGTCGTCGCGAAAGGTGGATATCGACGAGCTCGTCAAGCTGGCCTCCGACATTCTCGCGAACCGCAGCGATCTCAACGCCTCGTTCACTCTCGCAAAGAGGAACAAGGCGCTGCTCGACATCCTTCAGGTCGGTACATCGGCCGGCGGAGCGCGCGCCAAGGCCGTGATCGCGTGGAACGAGACGACCAACGAGGTGCGGTCGGGCCAGGTCGACGCGGGCAAGGGCTTTGGCTACTGGCTGCTGAAATTCGATGGGGTCGCGAAAAACCGCGACCGGGAACTGGCCGACCCGCAAGGGTTCACGGTGATCGAGTACGCCTATTCGCAAATGGCCATCGCCGCCGGCATCGGCATGAGCGAATGCCGGCTGCTCGAGGAAAACGGCCGCCGGCATTTCATGACCCGCCGTTTCGACCGAACGCCAAACGGCGACAAGCTGCATATGCAGTCCTTGTGCGCGATGGCCCATTTCGATTTCAACCTAGCCGGCGCCTACGGCTACGAGCAGTGCTTTCTCGTGATGCGCCAGCTCGGCTTGCCGATGGCTGCGATCGAGGAGCAGTTCCGCCGCACGGCGTTCAACATCCTCGCACGCAACCAGGACGACCACGTCAAGAACATCGCCTTCCTGATGGACCGCACGGGTGCATGGTCGCTCTCGCCCGCGTTCGACCTCGCCTATAGCTACAACCCGGCAGGGGCGTGGACAGCGCAGCACCAGATGTCGATGAACGGCAAACGCGACGGCTTCACGCTGGATGACTTCCGCGCCTGCGGGAAAGCGGCGCTGCTGAAACGCGGCCGCGCCGAGGCGATCGTGAACGAGGTCGCCGAAGCCGTCGCGAGATGGCCGCAGTTCGCAGACGATGCAGGTGTGGCGGCTGCGCTGCGCGACACCATCACTCCGGCGCTGAGGCTCGATATTCGCTGACACCGTATCAGACCACAGACAGGACCGAGATGGCCGCCGCGGCTTCTCGCTCGGCATCGTTTGCGCAGGTGCGCCAGGCGTTCAGGATGCGGGTTCGGTGGCCGGGGCGGTTGGCGGGGGTCGGCCCAGATCGTCGAGATCAGCGGCTGCAATCCAGTAGCGCATCCGGCCGTCGCCGCCGTCGCGCTCGAGCCATTCGACCCGCAGGGCGATCATGTGGGATGTGGTCGTTGCGTTGCGGTTGGGATCGGTTTCGAACGCGAGACTGTCGAATACATACCACATCGGGCCGCGGCCATCGCCTTGGTCAAAGCGTGCGCGACGAAGCTTCTCGCGGCGCGGATGCGTGCGCAGGAAAGCCATGTAGGCTTTCCGCGTCACTTCCCGCCATTTCCCATCGTCCGTGATGCTCATCAGGCGGGACCGAACCGTCGGGAGGGGGATGAGTCAACCGGACTGGCGCGTGAAGGCCAGACACCGACGGCAGGCGCCTATGGATTTCGAGACTTCTTGAAGGTGAGCCCGAGCACTCCGCCCCGCTGCCAGGCGATCTCCGCCGCGGCGTTGAGGGCGATGGACTGCTCGACCAGTCGAACCTGGCCGGACAGTTCGCGGTTCTGGAAGAATTCGACCTTCGCTCCCGTGTCGCTGAGGTTCTTGATCACGACCGGAAACTTCTCGCCGCCAGCCAGCACGATGACGGCGGGTTTGTAGGTTGGGACGCGGGCAGGACGGCGGTGGGACGTCGAGACAGATTCATAGGCCTCCGCATCCGGCGCCTTTCGGTCTGCAATCGCCTTCAACCGTTCGCTCATGCGCGCGTCAGCTGGGGGCTTCGCGGTCTTGGGAGGCTTAGGAGACTGGGGAGGCTTCGGGGTCTTGGCCAAGATCAACTCCGGTCCAGGCGCGGCGGTCTGCCAGGACTCTTATTGCTGCGGTTCAATCCATCGCCCGCCAAGGGTGTCCACGCTGACGGAGTTGCAGGATTCCCGAAACTACATGGGTTGGTTTACGGCTCGTCTTCGCGCGGCGTGCCCGTGGAAGTTTTTGCTCGGCCCTTAATACTTGCCGCGTCGTCTGAACCATCAGTCGATGGCGTGGGCTTCGCGGTTTAGATTCTTCCGGAACTGTCCTTCGTCCAGGGCAGCCTGAGTTCGGAACAAGCCTGATGTGATCCGCCCCTGCCGGGGCGTTCGTCTCTCGAATTAATCCACTGGATCAATTCGTCTGCTTCGCAGACCGATCCTCACGGGTCCCGACTTTCGTCGGGATGAACGGTGGTTGTTGGTTGGGGAGTGCGGAAACTCCGTCTTATAGTCAGTAGCCGGACGGTCTTTGCAACCGGCGCGGGGCTCCTGCGTTGATGCCTTCGAGCTACATTCGCGGGAGAGAAACGTCATGGCCCTTGAGCCGACAACTGCGGCGCGAACGCCGTACATTTACACACATCCGCTGATCGACTGGGGTTCGGTGATTGCCGGGACCGTGGTGGCGATCGCCATCGGCGCGGCGCTGACGATCCTCGGGGTCGCGGTGGGCGCGACGGCGATCAATCCGTGGGCCGGGACGAGCGAGCAGGCGCCGGCGTGGACGATCGGCGGCGGGCTTTATCTGGCGTTCGCGAACCTCGTCGCCATACAGGTCGGCGCGTATGTGGCGGTGCGCTCGGCGCGCTGGCCGGACCATCATCATGGCGCGTTGCAAGGCATCATCGTGTGGGCGCTGGTGTTCACGGTAGCGGCAGGCGTGCTCGGGCTTGGCGTCGGCAGCGTGCTGTCGGGCGATGCGAGTGCGGAACAGGCCGGGCGCGCAGTGGTGGATGCAGCGCAGGCGGCGACGGGCGAGCCGACCAATGCGACGCCGCAGCTTACGCCTTCCGAGACGGATGCGGTGCAGGACACGGCGGCGCTGACGGCGTGGTGGGCATTCGCCACCATGGTGCTGGGCGGCGTCGGTGCAGTGGCGGGCGGACGGCTCGGCTACGACCATCCGGACTGGCATGCGCGTGGCCGCGTCGAGCGGCCGACCACGATGGCAGACAAGGTTTAGAGGCAGACAAGGTTTAGGGGCTGACAGGGCTTAGGAGGAAATCATGAAGGGTCTTGCTCTATGGATGCTGGGCATCCCACTGCCGCTGATCCTGCTGGGGTACTGCATGAACGTGCTTTAGGAGCTGTGGACACTAAAGGATTCCCCCTTGATGAGGGATCGTGACGCCCAGCGCCGACTGACCTCGGCGCCGCGTTGAGAGAGGATCTCCTCGACATCCCGAATGCCGAGCGTGAACGGGAAGTAGAGCCAAATCGCGAGACGGATGAACTCAGGCGGAAACCTGTCTCGTTTGAACGAAATCTGCCCCACCCTCGGCGCGCCTCACATGCTCGGGCGGGAATAGTAGCGACGCGGTTCGCGTAGCCTGCCAGCACCGCACCTAGCGCTTTAGCGAGCTCCGCCCTCGACTTGATTCCATTTCGTTACATATCTCCTTCTGAGAGGGGACTACCCGTGATCATCGATGCGCGGAGTATTGATTCGTCTTCCATCATTGAAAGCGATCTTTGCATCGTTGGCGCGGGAGCGGCCGGGATCGCCATCGCGCTGGAATTCATGAAGAAGAGCGATGTCTCCGTCGTCCTCCTGGAGAGCGGTGGCGAGAAGCTGGACCCGGCGACCCAATCCCTCAATGGCGGCCATCAGCTGGGCGTAGCCTATGATGATCTGGAGGCCAGCCGGAGTCGCTTTCTGGGCGGGGCTACCAATTGCTGGGGCGGTTGGTGTCGCCCGCTCGACGAGCTTGATTTCCAGGTGCGGGATTGGATTCCCAATAGCGGCTGGCCGTTCGGCAAAGCCGAGCTTCTCCCCTACTACGAACGCAGCCATGCCGTGCTGCAGCTTAAACCTTTCGCCTATGACGTGTCGGCGCATGCGGACCTACTGAAAGAGCGAGGGCTTGCGCCCTTGCCGCTCGGGAGCAAGCGCCTCGACAACATGCTGGTGCATCTGAGCGGCCCGGCGCGATTTGGCAAAGCGTACCGCGATCAGCTGAGACGTGCGAGTAACGTCAAGCTCCTGCTGATGGCGAATGCCACCGAAATCTGCACCGACCATGCGGGGACGAACGTCACCGGCGTGCGCGTCGCCACGCTCAGCGGAAAGAAGTTTTCGGTGATGGCGAAGATCGTGGTGCTGGCGGCGGGCGGCATCGAGAATCCGAGGCTGCTGCTGCTCTCGAACCAGGTGCAGACGAAGGGGCTGGGCAATGGCGCCGATCTTGTCGGGCGGTACTTCATGGATCACCCGCGCATTCGCTCCAGCCGGGTGCGCCTCGAGGACCTGCGCAGGTTCCGTCGGCTCTATGACAACCAGGTGGCTCTGCAGCGCGGCGATAAACAGGATACGCGCCTGACCATGCACCTTGCGCCCACGGCGGAAACGCAGCGCGCATTGCGTATCCCGAATTCCCGAACCTACATCGCGCAACGGTATGCTCAGGACGCGTCCAAGGGCTTCCAGGCAGCGCGCCGCTTTACCCTGGCAGTCCGGGCCTGCGTCCGCTTCGGCCGTCCGCTAGGCGCCTGCGCGAAGGAGGCGGCGCGGACTATCCCCACGCTCATCGCCAACGCTCCGGCGGCGGCCATCGGAAGTGTGGCGGTTCGACACAAGCCTTCGCTCCTGCGGGAGGACTTCAGTTTCGAATCTGTACTGGAGCCCATCCCCAACTACGACAGCCGCGTCACCTTGGCCCCGACGCGGGACAGGCTGGGGCTCAATCAGGTCAATGTGGACTGGCGTCTGACCGATGCGGATCGGCGCCACTTCGATATCTTGTGCGAACTCCTCAATAAGGACGCGCTGACCCGCGACGGCCTACATCTGGTCGGCGACCCGGTGAGCACAGACACAGTCTGGCCCAGCAAACTTGGGGGATGTTGGCATCACATGGGGACCACGCGTATGGATGCGAATCCGGCAAAGGGAGTCGTCGGCCCGGACGGCCGGGTGCACGGCATATCAAACCTGTTCATAGCCGGCAGCTCTGTGTTTCCCACGTCAGGGAGCGACATGCCGACGATCACGATCGTGGCTCTAGCGCTTCGCTTGTGTGATAGACTCAACGCCATGCTGCGTTCGGAATCGCCAAGGCGGACTCAGCTGGACTTGCAGCCATCGGCTCCGATGGGTTGACCTAGACCAGAGCTGTCCGGTTAAGCGCGAATACTGGTCATGGTGTGAGCGGTGAGCGCGGCGAACCACGAGGGCGGGCTTACGGCCTACTTCTTGGATCTCCACACCAGCATGACCAGTGCGCCGACGGCGATGGCTTCGGCGGCGATGCAGCCGAGGGCGGCGGCGAGCGGGTAGGGCTGGATGCCGCTGGCGACGAGCAGGGGGCTGAAGGCGAAGGCGCCGATCAGCGGGGCTACGATCACGACGCTGAAGAAGACGATCAGCATCGCGAGGCGCATGCGGTTTTCGAACTTCGGTCCGAGCATCATCCGGCCTTGATGATGCCGGAGGACGTGAGGAAGACGGTGAAGGCCCAGGTCGACGCGAAGCAGGCGATGACGGAGATGGCGAAGGCAGGCCAGAAGGGCATGCCGAATCTCTGCGCGCCGAGCAGCAGGACGAAGAAGATCAAGCCGGGCCAGAACAGCAGGAAGGTTTTCAGCGCAAACTCGTTGGCGATGGCGACGCCGCCTTTCTCGCTGTCGGTGGCGATGAAAGCGACGGTGAGCATGGTGGCGAGGGGAAGAGCGACGAGGGCCGCGGCGAGCCAGGTGGAGCGCTTGGCGATTTCGGAAAGGACGGCGATGAACGCCGCCGTGCCCAGCGCTTTCAGTATGGTGGCCAGCATCTGACTTCCCTCCGCACCCGCGATGTTTTCGCCGGGGCTTCCGCAGGGGGAGAGTGGCCGCGCGTTGCCGGGGAGGTCAACCGGGGCTGGGAAGGTCCGTCGGCGCCGGTTTGCCGCCGAGCGGAAGGATCAGCAGGGCAAAGCCCGCGAACACGGCGATATCGGCGATGTTGAAGGACCAGGGGTTCTCGATGCCGCAGCATGTCACATTCAGGAAGTCGGCGACGGCGCCCCAGTTGAGCCGGTCGATCGTGTTGCCGATGGCGCCTCCGGCGGCGATGCCGAGGCCGACGGCGCTGATCATGCGGCGGCAGCTAAGCGAGGAGAGAACGAGGACGAGGGAGACGAGTGAGGTTCCCGCCGCGAGGAGAAAGCGCGAGGCGTCGCCGCCGCCGGAGAGGAAGCCGAAATTGACGCCGGTGTTCCACGCCATGCGGAAGGAGAGGCCGGGGAAGATGTCGGCGCGCAGCGTCTGGCGCAGGTTCATCTGTTCGACGACGAACCACTTGCTCGCCTGGTCGAGGATGATGATGGCCAGCGCCGCGGCGATGGCGGCCGGCAGGGCGTAGCGAAGCGTAGGGCGCCGCAGGGCGTTGCTGATGCGGGCAAGAACGGAAGTTTCCATAGGAGCAGACAGTGGCGGGCGCGGGGGCGTGGGGCAAGTCCTTGGCGGTAGTGTCTCAGCTTGAAAATGGAGTGGCCGGTCACGCCAAAACCTGCCGTTCGGCCCTCGTCGCGGGATAGACTGGAAGTCGCGGTGATCTCAATCGGTGAGCGCAACACGTACCTTGATAGGAGGACGTGGAGCGATGGCGATGAAGAGAAAGTATTGCAGGACTAGGGTTACGGCGGCCGAGAGCGCCGAGCTGTGGGAGCGCTGGAAGAAGGGCGAAGG